>DASXEF010000276.1:0-4872 GCA_036490255.1 Kofleriaceae bacterium | reverse complement strand
TTCGTGCTCGGCACGCCGGCGTACATCTCGCCCGAACAGCTGCGCGGCTTGCCGGCGACCGATAGGTCCGATCAATACGGCTTGGGCTGCGTGCTGTTCGAGCTGATCACCGGCCATCCGCCGTACATGCATCGCGATCTGCGCGAGCTCTGCATGATGCACATCGAAGCGCCGATTCCAGTCGCGACGTCGATGTTCGGCCCGCTGCCGCCGAAGCTCGGCGACGTGGTCACGACGTGCTTGCAGAAATCGCCGCAGCAGCGCTTCGCGAACATGCGCGCGATGCTCGCGTCGCTCGACGAGATCGAAAAAGTCACCGAACGTCGCGGTTGGCGGCGCTGGCTCAGCTCATGACGAAAGCGCTCGTGGTTTGCGTCGACGACGACGAAGCGCTGCTCGCTGCGGTCGGCCGCTCGTTGCGTCGCGATCCGGCGCTCGAAGTGCGGTCGACGACCGAGCCGCAACAAGTGCTCGATTGGATCGTGAGCGAAGACGTCGCCGTGCTGGTCTCGGACTACGAGATGCCGCAGATGACCGGCGCGCAGCTCGCCGGCAAGGTGAAGCGGCTGCGTCCGGAGACCGTACGCATCTTGTTGACCGGCATGCGCACGCTCGAGACCGCGATCGACGGTATTCACCAGGGCGAGATCTTTCGCTTCATCAACAAGCCGTTCGACGACAAAGTCCTGCGCCAGGCCGTCACCGATGGCGTCAAGCGTCACGACGAGCTGATGGCGCTGTCGTTCGACCGCGAGCGACGCGACCGAGCGAGTGCGTTGCGCGGCGAGCTCGAAGCGGAGTTCCCGGGCATCACGAGCGTCGAACGTCAGGGTAATGTCGTGATCGTGACCGCCGATCCGTGGAGCGAAGCGCTCGCGCTGGGCCTGACCGGGTTGGATCGCAAGCTGGAGACGTAGTGGCGGAGCATTTCGACGAGACGGGCCGACCGTGCACGCGGCACTCGCCGGCGTCGCCACAGGCGATGCTCGCGCTGGCGCTGCTCGGCTCGCGCATGCCGGGCTTTCATCACGACGTCGCGTCGAAGCTGCAGAGCCTGATGATGGCGCTCGAAGAAGTCGAAGAGCTCGCCGACACCGACGACATGCGCTTGGCCGCGAAGACTGCGAGCTCGGCGGTGCGCGAGATGCAGGCGCTGTTCAACGCGAATCGGTCATTGGCGCGTCCGCCGCAACGCAGGCCGACGCCGCTTCGCGAGCTCGTCGCGGCGGCTGCGCAACGCGCGGGTGTGCGCACGCACGGCGAGCTGCCGGCGGTAGACGTCGAGATCGGGCTGTCATCGCTCGCGCACGCGCTCGCGATCGTGTTCGATCTCGCGGCCGGCGAGCAAAAGCTCGGGCGTTCACTCGAGCTCGCGACGCGCGTCGACGGCGATAGCATCGTCGTCGAGTTGCCGTGCGCGGCCGGCACGTTGCCGGCGTCGGCGGGCGAGACGCTCGCGCTCGCGAGCTTCGCGCTGCTCCGCGAGCAGGGCGAGCTACGCTGCGGTCCGACGACGTTTTCGATTCGCTTACCGCTGCAGCAATAGCCGCTCGCGCTTCGATAGCTCGTACGCGTCGCAGACGAGCTCGTCGAGCTCGACGTCGCGTCCCGGATCGGGCGATCCGAGCTGCGCATCGACGAGCTCCGTGATCCGCGCGCGCAGATCCGGCGGCGGCGCCGCGATCGGCAGCGTTTGCATGTACGCGAGCTTCGGCCGCACGGCGCCGTTCAACGCCGGCGGAAATCGCCGGCGCGCGAACCAGCCGTAGAGCCGCGAGTTGAGCACCGCGAGCAAGACGCGATCGTCGGAGCCGACGATCCACACGGTCGTATCGGGGACGAGCGCGCCCGACGGATCGAGGCAGCACGCCGGTGCGGTTTGAATGTCTTGATAGAACAGCCGCGGCTGTTGCGAACGGGCGAGTGCGCCGACGGGATCTTGCAGCTCGAACCAGCGATATGCGCCCGGCTTGCGGCCGTGCCACGCACCGGCGTGGGCTTTCGGCCGCGGCTCGAGACTCGCGCGCGATCGCGCCAGATGATCGCGAATCGCACGCGGCGGATCGCTGCCGCGATCGACGAGCACGAGATAGCGCTCGGCCGATTCGGGCCGCCACCGCCGCACGTCGCGCCCTTTGACGAACGGCCGCAACCACGCGTCGGCATCGGGATCGCGCTCGACGATTCGCGCGCGCGTCTCGGCATCGATCACGAACGCGCGATTGCAGCCGGTGACGACGCCGCGCGCCGGCGGCTCGTCGAGCAGCTCGCCGAGCGGCGGATGCGTCGCGACGAGTCGATCGGCGAGCGCGGCATCGCTGCGGCCGTCGACGTGCCAGTTCCAGCGCGCGCGATTTCGCGTCGTACCGCGCAACGCGAACGCATTCGCGATCGTCGTGTCGGCATCGGCACGCGAGACGCGCAGCGGCGCGGGCTTCGCACCGCCGGCGACGATGCACGCGAACGCATCCGCATCGGGAAACACGCGCAGCGCCGCGAGATCGATCACGCGCTCGAGGCTGGCGTGACGCGCGAGTAGCTCGCGCAGCGGCCGCGCGTATGCCGCGGTCAGCCACTTGTTCGGCACGACGAGGCAGTAACGCTTCGCGATCCGCAGCGCGAGCTCGATGAAGTAGACGTAGAGATCGGCGACGCCGTCGTACGCTTGAAAGCTCGCGAGCGCGCGTTTGGTCGCGGGCGCGAGTAGCTCCTGGCGAATGTACGGCGGGTTCGCGACGAGCGCATCGCACGCCGGCCAGTCGAGCGCGAGCGCATCACCGACGCGCAGGTCGAGCTCGACCGGCTCGCCGACGAAGCGCTGGATCGCGGCACGCGTGGCAGCGACCGCGTTCGCGTCGATGTCGGCGCCGATCAAACACTGCGCGGCGCGGCGTTTGCCGATCGATCGCGCGAGCACGCGCACGATCTCGATCGCGAACGCGCCTTCGCCGATCGCCGGATCGCACACGCGCAAGCGCGCGACCTCGTCGGCGGTCTTGTCGGCGATCAACGGCGCGAGCGCGAGCTCGGCCATCTGCCTCGCGAGCTCCGGCGGCGTATAAACCACTCCGAGCACACGCGCAGTATATGCTGGGGTGGATGCGTCGCGGTCGGGTGTGGGTGATTTGTGCGTCGCCGGCCGTCGCGAAACCGACCCGAACCCACGCGCCGACGCGACCGCCGATCAGCTCGCTGGCGAGCTTTCACTCAGTGCGCGCCGCACCGCGCGCGCATCGACGAACGGCAGCACCGCGACGAGCGCGAGCTGCAACACCGCGGCGAGCACGTAGATGTGCGCGAACGACATCGAGTCGCCGATCCAGCCGGCGAGCTTGAAGCCGAACGTGGTCGACACGTTCGACAGCGCCATGTAGATGCCGAACTGCGTCGCGCCGATCTTCGGCCACGACAGATCCATGCAGACCGCGAACAGCGACGCGATCACGACCGATTGCAGCGCCGGCTCGATCACGACGAGCGCGTAGACGAGCCGATGATCGTGCCAGTACGGCGTCAACGCAGCCCAGCCGATCCACACGGCGGCGAGCGCGATCGTGGCGATCGCGACGAGCAAGCGATGGCCGACTTTGTCGGCGAGGATGCCGCCGAGCATCGCGCCGGCGCAGCCCGCGGCGAGGCCGAGCCCGCCGGTCATCGCGGCGTAGTCGTCGTACTTCCAGTCGAGCTGTTGGGTGAACAGCACGGGTGCGACCGCGACCATCAGGCCCATGCCGATCGCCGAGACGAGCATCATCACCGCGCCGAGCGCCGCAGACTTCGCGCCCGCGCTGCGCATCAGCTCGGCGACGTCGAGCCACAGCCGCACGAACCGCTCGCGCACGCGTGTCGGCATCGCATCGATGTTGCTCGCGCCCGGCGGACGCTCGCGACACAGCAGCGGGATCAGCATGATCGCGAGCAGCACCGCCGTTTGCGCCGCGAGCGCCGGTCGCATGCCGTACCACGCGATCAACTTCGACATCCCGGCGCCGCCGAGGATGCCGCCGAAGTACTTCGACGCGTACATGAAGCCGTTGACGCGACCGCGCTCGGCTTCGTCGAGCAGATCGACCGCGAGCGCATCGGTCGACAGGTCCTGGATCGAGTTGAAGATCGTGTGGACGAAGATCATCCACGCGAGCAGCTTCAGATCGCGCGTCAGATCCGGGATCGCGATCATCGCGCCGATCGTCAGGGCCATCATCAGTTGTGCGCCGATGATCCACGGCCGTCGCCTGCCGAATCGCTTGCTCGGAAACGCGTCGACGATCGGCGCCCAGAAGATCTTGAACGTGTACGGCAACGTCGTCATCGACAGCGCCGTGCCGACGACCGCGGTGTCGAGGTGGTGGCCCGCGAAGTACGCCGGCAACGTCACGGCGGTAAATCCCCACGGGATGCCCTGCGCGACGTACAGCGCGCAAAACGCGAACAGGCGCAGGCCGCGACGGTCCGCCAGGCTCACGGCGCGAGCGTAGCTGATCTACAATGAGCGCGTGAAATTGCTCGCGATCGCTTTGCTGTTCGGCTGCGTGCAGCAGCGCAGCGAGCGCTGCAAGGTCGCTTGCGCGCGCGAATACGAGTGCACGAAAGAGGTCGGCTCCGCGCTGTTCGACGAGAAGCAGTGCATCGCGGTGTGCTCCGAGCTCGCGACCCAGCAAGCGGCGCGCGTCGAAGCGCACGCGCAATGCGTCGCGGCTCACGCGGCCTGCAACGAAGTGCTCGACTGCCGCTGGTGAAACTCGTACTCGTACTCGTACTCGTACTCGGAGACTGGCGGTGCGGCGGTCGACGCGTTTTGCAGCGCCAGGTTTCTGCGAACGCTGGCCGCGAATCGAAGCTCGGCGTGCCGTACATCGAGAGCGCAGGTTC
>DASXEF010000268.1:0-5238 GCA_036490255.1 Kofleriaceae bacterium | reverse complement strand
GACCGGCCAGGTCTACTCGGCCGTGATCGGCAAAGAGCGCCGCGGCGAATATCTCGGCTCGACCGTGCAGGTGATTCCGCACATCACCGACGAGATCAAAGGCCGGATCCTGCGCTGCGCCGAAGGGCTGGATGTTCTCGTCGTCGAGGTCGGCGGCACCGTCGGCGACATCGAATCGCTGCCGTTCCTCGAAGCCGTGCGCCAGCTCCGCGTCGAGCTCGGCGCGCAAAACTCGGTGAGCGTGCACCTCACGCTCGTGCCGTACATTCGCGCCGCCGGCGAGTTCAAGACCAAGCCGACGCAGCACTCGGTGCAGAAGCTGCGCGAGATCGGCATCCAGTGCGACGTGCTCGTCGTGCGCTGCGAGCAAAAGATTCCGGAAGACGCGCTCAAGAAGATGGCGATGTTCTGCTCGGTGGCGCCCGATGCGGTGTTCCAGAGCATCGACGTCGATACGGTCTATCGCCTGCCGACGCTGCTGTCGCAGCAAGGGCTCGATACGAAGCTTGCCACGCTGCTCAACATCTGGTCGCGCGCGTCGCGGCTCGACACGTGGGATCAGATCGTCGCGCGCATCACGCAGCCGAAGAAGCGCGTCAAGGTCGCGTTCGTCGGCAAGTACGTCCAGCTGATCGAGAGCTACAAGAGCCTCAACGAAGCGCTCTTGCACGGCGGCATCGCGAACGATTGCAAGGTCGAGATCGATCACCTCGACAGCGAAGAGCTCGAACGAAATCAAACGTCGGGCACCGCAAACCTCGCGCAATACGACGGCATCCTCGTCGCGCCGGGCTTCGGCGCGCGTGGGACCGAAGGCAAGATCGCGGCGGTGAAGTTCGCGCGCGAAAAGAGCGTGCCGTACTTCGGCATCTGCTTCGGTATGCAGATGGCGTGCATCGAGTTCGCGCGCCACGTGTGCGGGCTCGACAAGGCGAACTCGACCGAAGTCGACCCCAATACGCCACATCCCGTCGTCGATCTGATGCCCGACCAGCGCGGCGTCACCGACAAGGGCGCGACGATGCGGCTCGGCGCATACCCGTGCACGCTCAAGCCCGGCACGAAGGCGTTCGAGGCGTACGGCTCGGGCGATATCAGCGAACGCCACCGCCACCGCTGGGAAGTGAACAACAACTACCGCGACGCGCTCGAGCGCCACGGCATGGTGTTATCCGGCCTGTCGCCGGACGGCCGGCTCGTCGAGATGATCGAGATTCCGCAGCACCCGTACTTCGTTGCGTGCCAGTTCCACCCGGAGTTCAAGTCGCGCCCCGGGGCGCCGCATCCGCTGTTCTCGCGGTTCATCAAGGCCGCGGTCGACCTTCAAAGTAAGCGGAAATAGTCCTTGATCTTTTGCTAGAGCAAGAGACGGGCCACTAGGCCTTTACACAGGCGTGCTTTCACCGTACGCTTATGTTCAAGCGGCATACCAGCCGCAAGGCCGCGTGAGCTAAGGAGAAATCGCATGGGCATGGAAATGCGCCAAGAGCTGAAGCTGTCGCAGCAGCTCGTGATGACTCCGCAATTGCAACAGGCGATCCGCCTCTTGCAGCTGTCTCGCATGGAGCTGGCCGAGCTCGTGCATGACGAGATGCTCGAGAACCCCATCCTCGACGACGAGATGGACCTCGATAACGAGCGGTCGCCCGACCTCGACGTGATGGGCTCGGACGAGCAGGCCGCGCACCAGCTCGAGGCACAGGGTAACTCGACCGAGACCCCGCTCGATGGCTCGGTCGTGGACGGCGTCGCGCAGACCGAGATCAAGGGCGATGCCTCGGCGGTCAACGAGATCGATTGGGAGAACTACCTCGACAACTATTCGATGGCGCCGGCGATGCCCGCGTTCCGCGGTGACGGCGAAGAGATGCCGTCGCTCGAAGCGACGCTGACCAAGCCGCCCAGCCTGCACGACCACCTCGCGTGGCAGCTGAAGATGACGGACCTTCCGCCCGACCAGCTCGAGATCGGCATGACGATCCTCGGCAACATCGACGCGGACGGCTACATCAAAGACCCGCCGATCGACGAGCTCGCCGCCGACCTCGGCGCCGATCCGGTCGTCTGCGAGCAGGTGCTCGAAAAGATCCAGAGCTTCGACCCGACCGGCGTCGGCGCTCGCTCGCTCGCCGAGTGCATGCTGATCCAGTGCATCGCCGCAGGTCAGGACGACGACCTGTGCGTGAAGATGATCCGCAGCCACCTCGGCAACCTCGAGAAGAAGAACTATCAGGCGATCGCGCGCGATCTGAAGCAGCCGCTCGAAGAGATCTACGAGGCTGCGAAAGTCATCATGGAGTTCGACCCGCGCCCGGGCCGGCAATACTCCAGCGACGATCCGCACTACGTCACGCCCGACGTTTACATCCACAAGGTCGGCGACAAGTACTTCGTCGTGCCGAACGACGACGGTCTGCCCAAGCTCAAGATCAGCGGGTTCTACAAGAACGCGATGGGCTCGGGCACCGCGAGCAAAGACTACGTGCAAGACAAGCTGCGCTCGGCGCAGTGGCTGATCCGTTCGATCCAGCAGCGCCAGCGCACGATCATCAAGGTCGCCGAGTCGATCCTGAAGTTCCAGCGCGAGTTCTTCGACAAGGGCATCGCGCATCTCAAGCCGCTGATCTTGCGCGACGTCGCCGAGGACATCGGCATGCACGAGTCGACGGTGTCGCGCGTGACGACGAGCAAGTACGTCCACACGCCGCAGGGCATCTTCGAGCTCAAGTTCTTCTTCAACAGCGGCATCTCGCGCACGAACGGCGAAGACCTCGCGTCGCAGGCCGTGAAGTCGAAGATCAAGGAGCTCGTCGGCGCCGAAGATCCGAAGCGGCCGCACAGCGATCAAAAGATCGTCGAGCTGCTCAAGAAGGGCGGCATCGATATCGCGCGGCGCACCGTCGCGAAGTATCGCGAGCAGCTCGGCATCTTGAGCTCGAGCAAGCGCAAGCAAGTCTTCTGACGATCGGCTCCGCGCTGCAGAGTCACTTCGGTGCGGTCACCGGCCCGCTCGTCGCGGGCTTCGCCGGCGTCGCGGCCGGCTTCGGCGACGTATCGAGATCGTCGAGCGGCGGCAGGTCGCCGATGTTCGGCTGCAGCACGATCTCGATCCGGCGGTTTTGCGCGCGGTGCTCGGCGGTGTCGTTGTCGCTGATCGGATCGAACTCGCCGTAGCCCGCCGCGGCGAGCACGGTCGGCTTCATGCCCTGCGCGATCAGGTAATGCACGACCTCGACCGCGCGGCGCGTCGACAGCTCCCAGTTCGACGGAAACATTTCGGTCTTGATCGGCACGTTGTCGGTGTGACCGGCGACGAGAAAGTCGCGGTCGGTGACGGTGGCGAGCACCTGCGCGACGCGGGCGAGCGCCGCCTTGCCGATCGGCTTGACCTCGGTGCGCCCCGAGTCGAACAAGATGTCGGTCGGCAGCGCGATGATCATCCGGCCGCGCCGCACGATCACTTTGAGCTGACCCGAGTCGATCATCGATCGCAGCTTCGCGATCAGCTGGTGATAGGTCGCGGCGCGCGCGTCGGCGGCGGCCTTTTGCTTGCGTAGCTCCTCGAGCCGCGCCGTCGTGTCGCTCATCGCCTGCGCGAGCTGCGTCTTCTCCTTGAGCAAGCTGTCGACGTTTTGCCCCAGCTTCTCGAGCCGCTGCTTGAGCGTGGTGACGAGCTGGGTATCGTCGTCGAGCTGTTTCTGCAGCTCGCCCTTGTCGGCGTTCGCCTTGTCGAGCGCGCTTTGCGTGTCGGCGAGCTTGGCTTGCAGATCGGCGAGCGTGGCTTGCTCGTCGAGGATCTGCTTCTGCAGCGCAGCTTCCCGTTGCTTGGCAGCGGCGGCATCGGCCTCGCGCTGCTTCGTCATCTCGTCGACGGTGTTGTTGTATTTGCCCTTGGTGACGCACGCGGAGCCGAGCAACACGAGGGCGATCGAAACGATGCGTAAGCAGTTCACGCTGTTCGAAGACGGCGGCGATCACCGCGCGTTCACGCTTACCCACACGTACCCGGGCTGGCGATGGCTCGCGCGTAATATTGGGTGTGAACAAGCCGCCGCCGCGCTTCATCACGATCCGCACGCCGCCGAAAGCGACGGAGCCGCCCACGACCGTTACGGCGACGTTCGATGTCTACGAGGTCGCGCTCGAGCTGGTGCGGCTCGTCCACACCGCGCTCGAGACGTCGGCGGCGCGGTTTCACCTCAAAGATCGGCTCGACCGCGCGACGACACAGGTCGCGCTGCAAATCGCTCGCGCCGCGCAATCGCTAGCAAGCGAGCGATGGAAAGCATACCGCGAGGTGCTCGCGACCGTCACCGATATCGCCACGCTTCTCGACGTGCTCGACAAGCAGCAGGCGACTACAAAGCCGGGAAGTCTCTCCGCGGCGCGTTATGTCGCGCAGCGTTTGCTCGCGGAGCTCGCGCCATTGGCTGCCGTGCGCACCGCGCCCGTTTAAAAACGGCGGTATGATCGCAAGCGAACCAACTCTGGAGGCGCTCGCATGCAATTCGCGGTGACGTTCCGCCATATGGAACCGACCGATGCACTGAAGGCCTACGCGAAAGAGCGGATGGAACGAGTCCGCAAGTACCTGCCGGATCCGATCGCGTGTCACGTCGTGTTTTCCACCGAACGCCACAAGCACCGCATCGACGTCAGCTTTCAGCTGCACAATGGGCTCGCGATCGCGGGCCACGAGATCACCGAGAACATGTACAGCTCGATCGATCTCTGCATCGCGAAGATCGAGCGCCAGGTTCGCAAGTACAAAGGCAAGCTCGAGGGCATGAAGGCGCGGCCCCATCACGTCGTCGCGCTGCCCTGGTCGCACTCGATCATCGACGAGGCCTTCTCGGAGCTGGCCGAGCCTGCAATCCACATGAACGGCGAGAGCGGCGGCACGCTGGGTACGACCGCGGCCGCGCCCGAGGTTCGCGTGGTCAAGACCGAGAAGTTCCACGCCCAGCCGATGTCGGTCGCCGACGCCTGCATGCAGCTGAACCTCGTCAACGAGGTGTTCCTCGTGTTCCGGCTCGATACCGATGGCCGCGTCGCCGTCGTGTACAAGCGCGAGGACGGCAGTTACGGCCTCATCGAGACGCCGACAGCCGCGTAATCTGGTAGCTTCGTCAGCGCCGAGCGCACCCATGAAGATCGTCGACCTCATCAAGCGCGACATGGTCGTTCCCGCGCTCGTGGCGACCGACAAGAAGGCCATTCTCGAGGAGCTCGCCGCAT
>DASXEF010000254.1:0-4203 GCA_036490255.1 Kofleriaceae bacterium | reverse complement strand
GGCTTCGATCGGCGTGCGCAGATGATCGGTGCCGATCACGGTGTCGCCTTGAAACAAGTAGTACGGCTTCACGCGCGAGCGCAGCAGGCCGCGCATCAACGCACGCAGCGCACGTACCGAGGAGTTGACGCCGCGGAGCAGCACCGTCTGGTTGCCGACGGGAACGCCCGCGTCGACGAGGCGCTCGCATGCGGCGCGCGCTTGCGGCGTGAGCTCTTTGACGTGGTTGAAGTGCGTGTTGACGAAGATCGGGTGGTGTTTGCGCAGCATCGCGCACAGCTCGTCGTCGACGCGCATCGGGCACACGACGGGCAGCCGCGTGCCGATGCGGATGGTCTCGACGTGCGGGATCGCGCGGAGCCGGCCGAGCAAGTAATCGAGCCGGCGCGTCGATAGCAAGAACGGATCGCCGCCGGAGAGCAGCACGTCGCGGACGCGCGTCGCCTTCGCGATGTAGTCGAGGCCTTGCTCGAGCTCGTCGGTCGTCGGCGGCTCGTCACCGCCGACCAGCCGGCGGCGATTGCAATGACGGCAGTAGATGCCGCAGCGATCGACGACGAGGAACAACACGCGGTCCGGATACTTGTGGACGACCGACGGCGCCGGATTGTGCGAATCCTCGCCGAGCGGATCGCGCAGCTCCTCGGCGCGAATGTCCGCTTCGGCAGCGCGCGGGATCGACTGCAAGCGGATCGGACAGCTCGCGTGCTCGCGATCCATCAGGCTCGCGTAATACGGCGTGATGCCGACGCGGAACAGCTCGCGCGAGCGCTCCAAGCCGGCGCGCTCGTCATCGGAAAGCTGGACGAAGCGGCCGAGCTCGTCGGCTGTCGTGAGCATGTGGCTCAGCTGCCAGCGCCAGTCGGACTGCATCAGCACGGGGACGTAGTCCACTAGCACAACTTCGAGCGCGCAACTCGTCAGAATCACTCGATGGTGGAGGGACGGACTAAAGCGAAGCCTTCGCCGCGTCGTAAACGCAACTGAATTGCCGCTGGAACCGTCCCTTTTCGGACGAAGGATTTCGGGGAGTTGTCGGCGCGAAGTTGAGCTAATGGACTACGTCCCCAATGCTTCTAGGAGCCCTTCAGTATGCGGCAGCGTCGCGAGCTCCTCGAGCGTCACGAACTGCGCGGCGTCGGCGTCGCTGCTCGCGCGTAGCTCGCCGCCGATCACGCGCGCGTGATAGTCGACAATGACGTAGTGAAAGTCGTCGCCGATCCGCTCGACGACACACGCGAGCGCACCGACCTCGACGACGAGCCCGGTCTCCTCGCGGACCTCGCGCGCCACGGCTTGCGCGAGCGTCTCACCGGGCTCCTGCTTGCCGCCTGGCACCGACCACGCGCCGGCACTCGGCGGCTTCGCGCGCCGGACGACGAGCACGCGCCCGGCGTCGTCGCGCACGAACGCACCGACGGCGACCGTGGGCCGCGGCGCGCTCACTTCTTCGACTTCTTTTTCGCCTTCGGTTTCGGTTTCGGCGTCGGCTTCGCCGCTTTCCCTGCCGGCGGCGCTGCGACGGCAAACGCGCTCGGGCACACCGGCGCCAGCACGCAATGCTCGCAGTCGGGGTTCTTCGCGAAGCAGACGCGCCGGCCGTGCCAGATCAGTCGCTGGCCGAACTTCGTCCACTGATCCTGCGGCACGATCGCCATCAGGTCTTGCTCGATCTTCACCGGATCGGTCTGCGTCGTCAGGCCGAGGCGATTCGCGAGCCGCGTGACGTGGGTGTCGACGACGATGCCGGCCTGGATCCCCATCGCCTCGCCGAGCACGACGTTCGCGGTCTTGCGCGCGACGCCGGGGAGCTCGACGAGCTGCTCCATCGTGGCGGGAACGTCGCCGCCGTGGCGTTCGACCACCGCACGCGCCATTCCGACCAGCGCACGCGCTTTGTTGCGAAAGAACCCGGTCGAATGGATCTGTTTTTCGAGTGGGCCTTGCTCGGCCCGCGCCAGCGCGTTTGCGTCCGGATATTTCGCGAACAGCCCCGGCGTGACGGTGTTGATCATCTTGTCGGTCGACTGGGCCGACAAGATCGTCGCGACCAAGAGCTGATACGCGTTCGTATGGTCGAGCTCGACGACAGCGTCGGGCCATTGCTGGGCCAACAGCGCTGCGATCTTCGCCACACGCTCGGAAACGGGGCCGGCTTTTCGGCCGCCGGACGACGAGCGCGGTGTGCTATGTGGAGAGCGTCCCATGCGTCGTCGCGACCTTATCACCTGTGTGCTCGCCGTCGCGGTTGCGGCGTCCTGCAACGACAGCCGCCAACAACTCAAGTACGCCCGATCGTCGCTCTACGACGCCGACTTCGCGATCGTCTACGCCGCGGCGTTGGATGCGACGCGCGCGATCTATCCGAACCTCGACGAGAACCCCGGTCCCGGCAAGATCGCGACGTCGTGGCACCAGGTGCAGTTCGCGAACTGCTCGAGCGGTCCGGGCTCGCAGTGCGACGACAGCACCGGCGGCATGGCGAACCAACAAGTGCTCGCGCAGCAGCAAGGCCTCGGCCAAGGCGGCGCCGCGCAAAGCTCGATGGGCGCGATGGGCGCCGGTGGTTTGATGAACCAGAGCGGCGCGCAGCAGGCCGGCATGCCGACGCGGCTCGCGTACAAGAAGTACTTCATCCGGTTCGACGTCGCCGTGCTCGGCGGTCGGCCGTGGCGCGTGAAAGTCGTCGGTCACGCGTCGTCGTGGGATCCGGGCGCAGCGATGCCGACGGAGCTCCACGGCGCCGACAAGCCGCACTGGCTCGAGGGCCGCACCGAGGCGTTGCAAGTCGCGATCTACAAGAAGGTCTCGAAGTACGCGGTGCCGGCGCCCGACGAAGAGGACGAGGCGAAGGCGAAGGACGCCGACCGGATCAAGACCGATCCGAGCTCGTTCAAGAACGTGCCCATCGGTGCCGCCAAGCAGCTCGCGCTGATCAAAGACGCGATCGCGAAGCGCGATTATGCGGCGATCCGGCCGGCGCTTGCCGACGACGTCGTGTGGAGCTTGGGCGGTGGCACCGGCGCCGACGCCGCGATGGCGATGTGGCAGGCCGATCCGAGCGCGCTCGATGCGATGCTCGCGACCCTGCCAACCTGCGCGACCGAAGCCGGCGACAAGCGCATCGCGTGCCCGGCCGGCACCGTCCAACCCGGTCAGTGGCAGCTCGTGCTCGAGCCGCGCAGCGATATCTGGATGGTCACGTCGTTCGTCAAGGCCGAGTAGGCTTCTCGACGACGATCAAGCAGTTCGAGTCCGGTAGCTCGACGGGATGGTCGTGCTCGTCGGTCAGCTCGATCTTGCCGGCGAGGCCGCTGCGATAGCCCGGCTGCAAGTAGCTCGCGACCGGCAGCGGCACGGCGATCGCGCCGGGGCACCACTCGAGCACGGCGCGGACGTAGTCGGCGTATTCGAGGATGCCGTAGAGCTCGCGCACCTCGTACGGGAAGCTCGCCGGGCCCCACGTGTACGTGTAGAGAAACTCCATCGCGTCGGCGGCGTCGAGCTCGACGCGCTGACCGTCGTGATCTGGCAGCTCGCGAAATCGGATCGCGCGACCTTCGAATTGATCGACGTAGAGCCGGAACATCGCGTGCGCGTCGGGCGCGCTGAAGCGAATCCGCCGCGTCGCCGGCGGCGGTCGTACGCCGTCGCGAATCACGACGCGGCCGCCGGGTACGAGCGTCGCGTATGCGGCTCGCAGCACGCGCGCGACCGAAGCGAGCTGGAATCGCGGCTCGGTGTACGAGTAGACCTCGTGCAAGATCGAGCAGAACACGACGGTGTCGGCGCGCTGCACGAGATCCGGTAGTTGCTCGGCGGCGCCGAGAACGACGCGCCAGCTGCGATGATTCGCGTGCGCGCGATGCTCGAGCGCGGCGATGACCTCGCGCGAGAGATCGACGCCGACGATCTCCGAATCGCCGAATCGCGCCTCGAGCAGATCGAGCACGACGCCGCCGCCGGGGCCGATCTCGACGATGCGACCGGGCCGCACGTAATCGAGCATGCGCGCCTTGTCGGAGCGCGCGGCGTTCATCGTCGCGAGATAGCTCGCCTCGTTCGCGACGCGATCGAACTCGTCTTTGCGCAGGCCGTAGAGGTCGCACAGCGACTTGAGCATCTGGTGATACGCGACCTGCGAGCGCGTCTCGTAGAGCGCGAGCAGCGTGACGAGCGCGTCGCTCTCGGCCGAGTCGATGT
>DASXEF010000243.1:0-5584 GCA_036490255.1 Kofleriaceae bacterium | reverse complement strand
CGCATCGCAGACATCATGGCTGCTCTCCATGCCGGCCGGCGCCCGCGGCGAACTTCTGCGCGCCGGCATAGCCTTCGGCGAGCGCTTGCGAGCCGAGTGCGAGCTCGTTCGCGAGCGCATCCTCGAGCGTCATCGCGAACTGCTCGTACGCGCTCGTGCGATCGGCGCGCATCGCGCTTTGCGGCAGCGCCGCGAGCTCGTGGGCGAGCTGCTCGGCGGCCTCGCGCGCGTGGCCCTCCGGCACGACGCGATTGACGAGGCCCATCGCGAGCGCTTCGTTCGCGTCGACCGCACGGCCGGTGAGAATGAGATCGAGCGCGCGCGACAGGCCGATCAAGCGCGGCAAGCGGATCGTGCCGCCGTCGATCAGCGGCACGCCGAAGCGGCGACAGAACACGCCGAGCGTCGCGGTCGCTTCGGCGACGCGAAGATCGCACCACAGCGCGAGCTCGAGCCCGCCGGCCACGGCGTGCCCCGCGACTGCGGCGATCACCGGCTTGCCGAGCAGCATTCGCGACGGTCCCATCGGGCCGTCGCCGTCGGGCGCGATGCGGTTGTCGAAGCGCTTGAGGTCGGCGCCGGCGCAGAACACGCCGTGGTCGCCGAACAGCACGCCGACTTTCGCGTTCGTATCGGCGTCGAACGCGCGAAACGCGTCCGCGAGCGCGGTGGCAGTCTCGCGATCGACGGCGTTCTTCGCGCCGGCACGGTCGAGGATCACGGTGGTAACCGGGCCGGACCGTTCGACTCGCACCATTTCTCGACGGTAACATGCGCGTCTATGAAACGCATCGCGATCCTCACGAGCGGCGGCGACGCGCCCGGCATGAACGCGGCGATCCGCGCTGCGACGCTGGTCGGCCGCGCGTCCGGCGCCGAAGTGCTCGGCATCGAGCGCGGCTATCGCGGCTTGCTCGACGACGCGTTCGTCGAGCTCGGCCCCGCCGATGTCGCCGGCATCTTGCGCGAAGGCGGCACGATCCTCGGCTCGGCGCGGTGCAAAGAGTTTCACGAGCGCGCCGTGCGCGATCGCGCGCGCGAGATCCTCGCGCGTCACGCGATCGACGGCCTCATCGTCATCGGCGGCAACGGCTCGCTGACCGGCGCGAAGTATCTCGTCGATGCCGACGAGGTCGGCAAAGGCCGGCCGCTCAAGGCGATCGGCGTGCCCGCATCGATCGACAACGACCTCGGGCTGACCGGCTTGTGCATCGGCGTCGACACCGCGATGAACACGATCGTCGAGGCATGCGACAAGATCGCGGATACCGCGACGGCGCACGACCGCACGTTCATCGTCGAAGTCATGGGCCGCGATTGCGGCTATCTCGCGATGACGTCGGCGATCGCGGTCGGCGCCGATCTCGCGCTGTTCCCCGAAGCGAACAAGACCGAATCCGACGTCGTCGATCAGATCGTCGACGCGGTCGTCGCGGTGCGCAAGCGATCGACGCGGCGTGCGCGCCGCGTGATCGTGATCAAAGCCGAAGGCGTCAACGTGCCGGTCGATCGGCTCAAGACGCTGGTCGACGCGCGGCTGCAAGCGCGCACGCCCGAAGCCGAGCCGAGCTCGATCGAGACCCGCGTGACCGTGTTGGGGCATGTTGTCCGCGGCGGTCGGCCGTCGGCGTTCGATCGGTTGATCGGCAGCCGGCTCGCCAACGTCGCCGTCCGGTCGCTTGCCGCGGGAAACACGCTCAAGATGGCGTCGTGGATGCCTCCGGTCGAGCTGCCCGAAGAAATCGGGACACGCTCGCCGTACGACCCGTACTGCTGGCTCGTCGATCTCGGCGCAGTTCTAGTGGAGACGGAAAATCTCTTGAAGGGACGTAGCTCGCTCGCGCGTTGGCGCGCGGGGGCTTTCGACGAAATCGAAGACGCGCTTTTGTTATAGTGCCGACGGGGATGGACGATCAGGGCTCGCACCTGCTGTTCGATCGCTCGCCGATCGGTATCGTACGAACGAAAGCGAACGGCACGATCACGTACGCCAACGAGGCGCTCGCGCGCTTGCTGGGCTACACGGCGGCCGAGCTGATGACGAAGAACGTCGAGCACGACATCGAGCTCGATCCTGAAATTCGCCGTCGCCGGATCGCGTCGTATTCGCCGGGCAAGACGCTCGACGGGTTCGAGACCAAGTGGAAGACGAGCGATGGCCGCATCGTCGACGTCGAGCTGTGGGCGCACGTCACGCAGACCGCCGACGGGCTCAGCTTCGACGCGTCGATCATCGACATCACCGGGCGCAAGCGATCGAGCGACGAGCTGGTGTACTCGAAATCGATCCTCGATCAGGTCGTGCGCCAGATGACGGCCGCGTACTGGCTCACCGATCACGAGCTCCGCATCGAGCGGACCGGCGGATCGCTGCACGACGTGCTCGGCGTCGCGCCCGAAAACGTGATCGGCAGGACCGTGCACGAGATCCAGGCGCGTGCGCCGGCGTCGATCGATCTGTTGCCGTTTTACAACCGCGCGCTCGCCGGCGAGATCGCGTCGTTCGACCTCGAGTTTCGCGACAAGCACATGACGGTGATCGCCTCGCCGCATCGCGCGGCGAACGGTCAGATCATCGGCGTGCTCGCGAGCGCGCTCGACGTCACGCACTCGCGGATCCTCGAGCGCCGCATGGTCGATGCGCAACGCGCCGAGGGGCTCGGCGTGCTCGCCGGTGGCCTCGCGCACGACTTCAACAACCTGCTCGTCGCGATCATCGGCAATGCCGACCTCGCGCTGCGCGAGCTGCCGCAGGGCACGCCCGGTCGCAGCGCGCTCGAGACCATCCGCGACACCGGCTTGCGCGCCGCCGAGCTCACCCATCAGCTGCTCACGGTCGCGGGCCGCGGCCCGGCCGGCACGACGCGCGTGTATCCGGCCGCGATCGTCGACGAGATCATCCGCATTACCGCGCCGTCGATGCCGCCGAGCGTGCAGATCGAGATCGACGTGCCCGCCTCGCTCGCGCTGCGCGGCGATCCGGCGCAGCTGCGCCAGGTCGTGCTGAATTTGATCGCGAACGCACGCGACGCGCTCGTCGGCCACGATCGCGGCCACATCTCGATCAAGGCGCGCCTCGCGCATCACGACGGCATGCAGGACGCGCGCGACATCGTCTCGCCGGGAACCGGCATGTACGTCGAGCTCGAGGTCAGCGACAACGGCCCGGGCATGACCAACGAAGTTCGCCGCCACGTGTTCGATCCGTTCTTCACGACCAAAGAGCACGGCCACGGCATCGGGCTCGCCGCGGTGCTCGGCATCGTGCGCGCACACGGCGGCGGTTTGCGCCTGGTGTCGTCGCCAGGCGAAGGCGCGACGTTCGCGATCCTGTGGCCGGCCGCGGTCAGCGCGCCCGCACATATCGCGACGCCGCCGCCGTCGCTCGAAGCAAAGGGCACCGTGCTGGTGATCGACGACGAAGATCTCGTCCGCGACGTGGTCGCGCGGATGATCGAGGATCTCGGCTACACCGCGGTCACCGCGACCGACGGCCCCAACGCGCTCGAGGTCTTCGATCGCCAGCCGGTCGACGTCGTGCTCGTCGACATGACGATGCCGCGGATGAGCGGCACCGACGTCATCGCGGCGTTGCGGATCAAGAAGCCGACACTGCCGGTCGTGCTGTGCTCGGGTGCCGGCATCTCCGGCCGCGTGGGGCCCGCTGACGCGTACTTGCCCAAGCCGTTCCGTATCGAAGCACTCGAACGTACGCTCGCGAAACTGCTGCCTTCATAAGCGTTCAAGGTTGCAAATTGTGTAGGTTCCCGCGACTGTCAGCCGACGTGGTTAAGGTGTCCTCGTGGCCGACGCACCGCTTGCATCTATCAAAGTTCTCCTCGTAGAGGACGACTCGCGCCTCGCGCAGCTGACTACGCGATATCTCGAGGGACACGGCGTGCTTGTCACCGCCGCGGGCGATGGCATCGAAGGCCAAGCCGAGGCGCTGCGTCGCCAGTACGACTGCATCGTGCTCGACCTGATGCTGCCCGGCCGCGACGGCATCGAAGTCTGCCGCGAGCTGCGCACGCGCATCGACGTGCCGATCATCATGGTCACTGCGCGCGGCGAAGAAGCCGATCGCGTGCTCGGCCTCGAAGTCGGCGCCGACGACTACGTCACCAAGCCGTTCTCGCCGCGCGAGCTGCTCGCGCGGATTCGCGCGAACGTCCGTCGCGTGCGCGGCCAGGCCGGTCCGCCGCAAGACACGATCGAGGTCGGCGGGCTCGTGCTCGATCCCACGCAGATGACGGTCGCGCTCGACGGCAAGGTCGTCGACGTCACCGCGTACGAGTTCTCGATCTTGCGCGCGCTCGCCCAGCGGCCCGGCAAGGTGCTGTCGCGCGAGCAGCTGCTCGACCTCGCAAAAGGATCCGCCGATCTGAGCTTCGATCGCTCGATCGACGTCCACGTGTCGCGCCTGCGCGCCAAGCTCGGCGACGACAGCCGCAACCCGAAGATCCTCAAGACCGTGCGTGGCGCCGGCTATCTCCTCGCAGATCTGCGCACGCGTTCGATGCCGGAAGCGTGAGCCTGCGGCCATGCGCAAGGGCAAGCTCGTATTCGGGATCTACGCGCTCAACGCGGTGATCGCCGTGACGGTGATCGTCGCGATGTGGTGGTTGCCGCACTACATCGGTAGCCCGTCGTATCTCGAAGATCGCGCGGCGCTCGTCCAGAACATGGTCGATCGCTACTCGATCCGCAGCCCGGCCGAGCTGGTCGAGCGCATGACGCGCGTCGCGCCACGGCTCAAGGGCGTGCTCGCGCTCTACGACGCACACGCCACCCTCGTACGCTCGACGCGCGAGCCGCCGGCGGATCCGCCGACCGCGCACGAGCTTCACGAGCTCCAGACCGAAAAGTGGTCGCTGTCATGGCGCCGCATCGTCGTGCGCAGCGACGACGGCTCGATGGTCGGCTTGTACTTGCCCGATCCGGTGCCGTTCCCGCTGCGGTTCTATCTCGAGCTCGTGACCGGCGTCCTGTTCGTCGTCGGCCTCGCATCGCTGTGGTTCTCGCGCCGGCTCGCACGACCGCTCGGCACGCTCGCCGAAGCCGCGCGGCGATTCGGCAGCGGCACGACCGATGCGCGCGCGAACCTCGAGCGCGACGACGAGCTCGGCGATGTCGGCCGCGCGTTCGACGACATGGCCGATCGCACGGCGGCGCTGATCTCGTCGCAGCGCCAGCTGATGGCCGACGTCTCGCACGAGCTGCGCACGCCGCTCGCCCGCATTCGCGTCGCGCTCGAGATCGCCGGCGAAGATCCGGTGGCCGCAAAAGACGTGCTCGCCGACGTCAGCATCGATCTCGACGAGATCGATCAGCTGATCGCCGACATCCTCACGACCGCGCGCATGGAAGCCGATACCGGCGCGATCAATCGCCGGCCGATCCAGGTCAAAGAGCTCGCCGACAAGGCGATCTCGCGATTCGAGATCAAGCACCCGAAACGCGAGCTCGCCCGCGAGATTCACGACGACGACCGCTCGGTCGATTGCGATCCGGTCCTGCTGCGCCGCGCGCTCGACAACCTGCTCGACAACGCCGCCAAGTACTCCGATGCGCCCGTCGCGCTCGA
>DASXEF010000943.1:0-4743 GCA_036490255.1 Kofleriaceae bacterium | reverse complement strand
CGGCACGCGCACGGAATCCATCGCGACGAGCACGTCCTCGATCGAGCGGCCACCGGTCGCGAGCTCGCCGAGCGCGACAAGCGCGCCATCGACGAGGCACAGCGTGCGCCAGTTGCGGCGTTCGGCGTGCGCGCGCAACAGTGCATCGCGGCCGAACGCGAGCACCGCGGCGCCTTCGGCGGCGGCATCGGCGAGCGCGTCGCACACGAGCTCGGCGCCCGCGGCATCTTGCATGCTCGTCGGGTGATCGGCGATCACGAGCTCGGGCTTGCGGATCAACGCGCGCGCGACCGCGACGCGCTGGCGCGCCGATGACGGCAGATGCTCGACCGGCAAGTCCATCGCATCTTCGAGCGCGAGCCGCGACAGCAGATCGGTCGCGCGCAACACCCACTCGGCGCGCGGGATGCCGTCGATCTCGAGCGGCAAGCCGACGTTGAGCTGCGCGCTGCGATCTTCGAGCAAGCACAAATCCTGCGGCACGATGCCGACCTTGCGGCGCAACAGGCGCAGCGACGATCGGCGCAACCGCGACACGTCGCGGCCGAGCACTTCGATGCGGCCCGATCGCGTCGTCGCTTCGCCGAGTGCAGCCGCGACGACACGCGACGTGCCGACTCCGGCAGCTCCGACGACGATCACGACCTCACCAGGCGTGACCGTCAGGTTGCCCGCAGTCACCAGCGGAATGCCACCGCGCGGGTGGTCGAGGCAGAGATCGACCAGCTGGATCATGTGCACCAGCTACGCTCATCCGATCGTGCGTGGCAAAAAAACGGCGTACGCTCGCGCGGTGCGCGTCTTCCTGATCGCGATGCTCGTCGCCTGCAAGGCACCGTCGGACGACGGAAAAGTTGACGAGCTGCAAAAGCGCGCGGCGGCGATCGAAGCGCGCATCAGCGCGATCGAAGCGCGTGGCAACATCGACGCGAAACGCGTCGGCGACGAGCTACTCGCGCGCGGCAGCGCATCGGGTTTGACCGGCCCGATCGGTCCGCCGGGATCTCCGGGTCCGCCGGGTCCCGTCGGCTCGGCCGGTCCGCAAGGCCCAGGTGGAACCGGTCCCGTAGGTCCCGAAGGCACGCGCGGGCAAAAAGGTGATCCGGGTCCCGCCGGTGGCGAAGGCCCGCAGGGCATTCAAGGCCTGCAAGGCGCGCAAGGCGTGCAAGGCCCGCAAGGCGCGCAAGGTCCCAAAGGTCCGCCGGGCCCCGCCGGTGCGTACGGTGCCAAAGGCGATCTCGGTCGTCACGAAAATCGCGTCTCCGTCGGGGCCGGCCTCGTGGCGACCGCCGTTGCGAGCTGCGAGCGCGCGCACGATCTGCTCGTCACCGGCGGTTGCTTTGCCGATCCGCAATGGATGGCGCAGCTCGTCGCGTCGCGGCCGGTCGCGATGACCGATGCGGGTACGCCGGCATCGTGGCGATGCGACTACAAGAACACGTCGCCGAGCACGACGATCGAGATCGTCGCCGAGTCGTACTGCGTGCGCGCGCGCGAGTAGCTACGGCGCGTACGCTTTGCCGGTCCAGTGCAGCGTCGTGTGATGCGGTGCTCGCCGATCGCTGTTGTGGTCCGGATCGAGGTGATGCCAGTCGGTGGCGATCTCCGTGCAATCGAGCGCGAGATCGGCGAACGGTGCGCGCTGGCGAGCGATCGCGAGATCGCACACGTTGCCGCGCTCCTCTTCGCCCGTCGAATCCTGCGACGTGAACGTGTAGATCGCGACGAGGCCGGTCGCGGTCGCGCGATACAGCGTCGTCTTCGTTTGGTAGCCGCTATCGCCGATCCCGTGTGACACGTCGGTGTTGGCGACGACGAGCACGCTCTCGGTCGGTGACACCGCGAGTGGCGTGGTCTCGACGGTGTCTTCGTGGTTCTCCCAGCTGTTTTGATACGCGTCGGTCTTCGTGCCGTTGGTGCGCGTCTCGCGGATCGGCGCACCGACGAGCTTGCCGGTCGTCGCGACGAGCGCGATCTCGCTGACGGTTTCGATCGCGCTGTGCATCTGGTCGGAGCCCTGCGGGACGTCGTCGGTGTGATCGACGCGACACACGACGTACGCCGTCGACAGCACCAGCACGCTCGTCGCGGTCACGCGATCGCCGCTCGCGAGCGTGC
The DNA here is from genome assembly GCA_036490255.1 of Kofleriaceae bacterium. Classification (GTDB taxonomy): domain Bacteria; phylum Myxococcota_A; class Polyangia; order Haliangiales; family Haliangiaceae; genus JABFXX01. Next base: position 2,625 of record DASXEF010000943.1, on the reverse strand, counting down.
TCTTCGTCGCGTCGGGAAACATCGCCTTCACGCACTGCGCCTCGCTCACGGGCGCCGCATCGAGCGAGCCGACCACGACGGTTGGCTTCAGATCGGTGCGCGCTTTGCCGTCGACGTTGCCCCAGACTTCGAATTCGCTGATCGCGATCTCGCGCCACGTCGCGCGCGCGCCGGGGATGATCTCGGCAACCTCGAGCTTGTAGTCGCCGTCGTCGCCGGAAAATGGAATCGCCTGCAGCCCGCGATTGTTCGGATCGAGCGCCGCGTCGATCGACTTGCCCGCGTGCGTGATGCGCAGCTTCGTGATCCGCGCGTTCCACAGGAACCAATCTTGATTGCCCTGAACGTGCACGAAGCCTGCGGTGAGCTTGAAGCCGGTCACGTGCGCGCCTTTCGGCACGCGCACCGCGATCCACGCACCGACGAGCTCGTCGGTGCGCGAGTTCCACGCGGTGTCGAGCTTACCGTCGACGAGATGCGACGGCAGGATCGCCGCGTTATCGACGGTCGACGACACGGCAACGGTCGTCGGCACGGCCGCGAGCAAATTCACGTCCGCATGCGCCGACGCCGCCAGCACCATCACCACCCCGATCGCGCGCATTCGCCGATCGTAACAGTGATCAGCGGTCGTAACAGACGAGACCGTTGCCATCGCCGGGCGGTAACCCGATCGGCAGCGGCATCGTCGTCACTTCGGTCGTGCCGTTGTAGATGCGCAAACCGTTCAGCATCGAGTTTTGATCCGCGGCGATCACCGTGTTGTCGGGGCAAACGGTGACGTCGGTGATCGTCTCGCTCGCCGGGGAGACGTTGTTGGTGATCGCGCTCGCGTTCAGCACGTCCCATGTCGTCAGGCTCGCACCGCTGAAGTCGAACGCTTCGACCGACAGCCACAGCGTCGGATTCGGCGCGGGCTTGAGCGCCATGTGATTGACGATGCCCGCGAGGTCGGTGTTCAGCAGCTGACACGCGGCGGCCGGCACGGTGCCCGGCGTGATGCGCACGACGCAGCCCTTCATCTCGTCCGAGCCGTTGTCGAGTGCCTCGGCGGCGATCATCAGATCCATGTCGGGCAGCTGGACGAATTCATTTTGCGGATTCGGCACCGGCAGCTGCACGGCGGTGCGCACGGTATCCGTCGTCGAATCGATCACGACGAGCATGCCGTGTGCGGCGGGCACGAACGTCGTGTCGTCGTAGACGTCGCACGCGACATAGACGTCGGTGCCGACCGTGAATGCCGACACGCAATCGGGTTTGCCGTCGGGATCGTTCGCGGCGTCCGAGCCGCTGAGATCGATCGTCTCGGTCATCGTGCCCGTCGATTGCGACAACACGACGACGCCGGCGGTGCCGAGCGCCGGCACGTAGAGCTTGTCGCCGACGACGGCGACGTCTTGCGGATTCGAGCTCGTGCCGGTCGCGATCTGCTCGACGTACTGCAGCGTGGTCGCGTCGATGATCGTCACGTTGTCGCCGGCGTCGCGATTGATGACGAAGAGCAGGCCGTTGTACATGCGCAAGAACGGGTCGGATCCGACCACGCCCGCGAACAAGTTCTGCGTCACCTTCTGCGCGGACACGTCGAGCTCCGACATGATGCCGGGCGGCGTGACGAAATCCACCGACGGTGCGACGGCGATCGCGTGTGGCGTCCCGGGCGCGTCGACGCCTGCATCGCCGCCGGCGCCGCCGTCGGGTGCGAGAGATTTCTTGTTGTCGCCGCACGCGGCGAGGAGAGCGAGACATGCGAATACGAGACGATTCATCGATAACTCCAATCGAGAGACACGTAGAAGCTGCGTCCTGGAAGCGGGTAGTTGTAGAGATCGGCGAGCGGGGTCGGCGCTTGCGTCAGCGTCGGGGTCGGCGGCGGCACGAGCGGCAGCTCTTGCACGCGCAGGTTCGCGAGGTTCTGCACGGCGAGCGAGATGCCGACGTCACGCGCGACGACGACGCGCGCGCCGCAGCCGAACAGCACGCGGCCCGGCACTTGTTGCAGGTTCGCCTGATCGAGATACGCGGTGGAGATGTAGCTCGCGTCGAACCACGCGCTCGTGCGGTGCCCGAGCACGTCGTAGACCGCATCGGCGCGCGCGTACAGCGCGTGACCGGGTTCGCGCGGCAACGTCTTGTTGTCGAGATCGGGATCGGCGAGCAGCTGCTGCGTGACGAGCCGCGTGTAGTTCGCGGTCAGCGTGACGATACGAACGACGCGCGCGGTCGCGACGAGCTCGGCGCCGTACGTCAGCGCATCGGCGATGTTCATCGCGCGCAACGCGACGCCGCCGGTCGGTACGAGCGCGATCGTGTCGTGCGAGCGCGTCGCGAAGCCGTCGGCCTCGATCATCACGCGATCGATCGAGCCGAGCGCGCGCGCGGGAGCCCACACCGCGCCGGCATCCGCCGACGGGCCACGCTCGGGCAACAGGTTCGGCGAGCCGATGATCGTGCCGCGATCGCCGAACAGCTCGATCAACGTCGGCAATCGCTCGTACCAGCCGGCGCTCGCTTTGAGCGACGCGTCGTCGGTCACGGCGGCGCGCATCGACAAACGCGGGCTCGGTACCGAATCGACGCGCGTCATCGGTGCGGCGACCGATGGCTCGCCGCTCGGCGTCG
>DASXEF010000219.1:0-4759 GCA_036490255.1 Kofleriaceae bacterium | reverse complement strand
CCGCCGCGAGCCCGATCTGCGCGCCGAACGCGCGCTTCATCAACCACGCGCCGGTCACGTGGTCGGCATGACAGTGCGTGTCGATCGCGTAGCGCAGCGTCACGCCGAGCTCGCGCACGAGCGCCGCATCGCGCACGTGCTGCTCGAACACGCTGTCGATCACGACCGCCTCGCGCGTACGCTCGTCGACGAGCACGTACGTGTGCGTGAACGACGTCAGATCGAAGAGCTGGCGGGTGATCATCGCGACACCATCGTAAGCGATGTGCACAGCAAGCGCATCGCGGCGCGCTAATGCGGTCTTCACTTTCGCCGCGCGGCGCGTACGAGCGAGGATCGTCGGATGAAGCTGGTCGTCGCATGTGCGGTCGTCGCCGGTGCGTGTGCTCCGACCGCGCGACCGGTCTCGCCCGCGCCCTCGCCGACCGTGCATCGAGCGGCGGCCGCGCGCTACGCATACGCCGAGGCGACGCCGCTCGAGCAACAGCTGTTCGTCGCGATCAACGACGCGCGCGTCACCGCCGGCGTGGCCGCGCTGGCGTGGAACGATCAGGTCTCGTTCGTCGCGCACACCGCGACGTCGCCGCAGCTCGATCTCGGCCGGCTCGCGTTCGCGGCGGTCACCGTCGATCTCGCGATCGCCGACGACGTGCACGGCGCGGTGGCATCGTGGCTCGGCGACGAGCATCGCCGCGCGCAGCTGCTCGATCCGTCGGCGACGCAGGTCGGCATCGGCGTGACTTCGAGCGATGGTCGCATCGCGGCGACTGCAGTGACGTTTCACGCGCCGCCGGTGATCGACGCGGCATCGTTCGCGCATCACATCGAAGCGCATCTCGAGTCGCGCGAGCGCAAGCTCGATCCCGAGCTGCGCTCGATCGCGCAATCGGCGGCGCTCGAGCTCTCGCGCGGCGCGACGCGTCCCGATGTCGAGCCGCTGATCCAGAGCCGGCTGCGCGGCATCGATCGGCGATGGACCAAGATTCACAACAGCATGACGCGGCTCGCCGATCCCGCAGGTCTCGAACGCGCGCGGCTCGCGGAACTGCTGCTGCACGGCGAGCACGCCGACGATGTCGGCGTCGGCGTCGCGCAAGGCGCGCATCCGGCCGAAGGCGACGGCTCGATCTGGGTCGTCGTGCTGTACGCCGAGACCCAAGACGAAGTGATCGCGAAGCCGCACGGCGAGATGATCTTCGCGCCGCGCTGAGGAACGTCGACCACTCGCTTCACGTTGGTTCACGCGCGCGCAAGCTCCGCGACGCAACGCGTGCACATGCTGAGCGCATGAAGGTGCTCGCCGGAATCGTCGCGCTGCTGATCTCCACCACCGCGTTCGCCGATCACGGTGCGATCGCGTACTCGCCGTCGACCGGCCGGATCGGCTGGGCAAACGGTCGCGCGAGCCGGTGGTCGGCGAGGCGCGCGGCGGTGAACGCGTGCGGCGTCGGCGATTGCGCGTGGAAGGTCGAGGAGTCGAACGAATTTGCCGTGATCGCGAAGGGCGCGAACGGCCGCATCGCGGTCGCGTGGAACTGCGACTTGTTCGCCGCCGAGCGCGACGCGGTCACTGCGTGCAGCGCCGTCGACAGCGACTGCCGGTGGCGGCAGTGGGTGAACGACTAGAGCGAGATCCAGATCGCCGGCTTGGTGTAGCTGTCGACCACGCGCCAGGTCTTGTCGCCGTCGAGCACTTTGATCGGCACGCGCGCCATCGCCGCGTGATCGAACAGCCGCATGTTGACGCCCATCCTCGCGTCGGCGCTGCGGTCCTTCTCCCACGTCGCCATGCAGCCGCAGGTCGCGCAGTGGCGAAATCGCAGGCCGCCACGGCGCAGCGAGAACTCGCGGATCTGGCCGCGCGGCGCTTTGAACGTCACCGCGCTGCGCTTGAAGTACGCCCACAGCGTGCCGTAGCGCCGGCACGTCGAGCAGTTGCATTGCGTGACCGACTTCGGCGCACGCGCCACCGTCAGTGTCAGCGCGCCACATAGACACGAGCCCGCGATCGAAGCCATGCCGCGTTCTACATCGGCTACTATCGCGACGCGATCCGATGACGAACGATCCCGCGCGCACGCGAACCCTCGCGCTCATGAAAAAAGGCAGCGTTCGGCCGATCCGGCGCGTGATGACGGATCTGGCGACCGCGACCGATCTCGAAACGACGGTCGAGCGACTCGCCGAGTTCATCACGCATCGCCCGCTGTGGCGGTTGCGCGGCGCGCTCCATCAAGACTCCGTGCTGCTGCGGATCAAGAACAAGTACGCCGCGACGAACGACTCGGGCTTTCTCAACGACCTCACGGTGAAGCCGATCGTCCCCGGCACGCTGCGCTACCACGTGCTGTTGATGCTGCAGGACGAGTACGGCGACTCCGTCGAGCTGTTCGAATTTTTGGCGAGCCAGACCGGCATGAACGGCGTCGCGTACTTCGACAAGCTGGTGAACGCGATGGCGCGGATCGCGAATCGGCCGGACTGGATCGACGATCCGAAGACGATGTTCGACGGCTCGTTCTTGGCCGCGGTGAAGGCGCACATTGCCGCCGGCAATCTCTTGAAGGAGATCAGCGGGCTGACCTGGACGCTGCTCGAGCTCTACGAGTGGGCGTTTCAAGAACCGGATCTGACGCGCTCGGGTTTCGGCGAGATCCAGCGCGATCACTACGACGTCTGCTACGACCTCGGCGGTGGGTTCACGACGCAGTACTGCGCGATCCGCTTCGGCCAGCCGCTGATCTGCCTCGATCTATTCGATCCGAAGACGCGCAGCGCCCACGAGGCGAAGCCGGTCGCGAAGCAGTACGAGAAGCTCGGCATCAAGTTCGACACCGCGGCGTGTCCGTTCCAAGAGTTCAACGTCTACACCGATCGCTACCCGCAAAATTTTTCGAAGTATCTGATCACGTCGTTCGGTTTCTTGGGCTCGACGCCCGGCGACGTGATCGGCGGCCGCGACGAAGACGAGCCGGCATCGTTCGCGACGTTGCACGCCGCGATTCAGGGGATCTGCGAGCTGATCGTCGCCGGCAAGGACGTCACGATCGCGGTCTACGGCCGGCCGTCGGCGACGCGCTACTCGAACATCTGCTGGACGCTGCGCTTCGACCAGGGCCGGCTCGTCACCGGCAAGACGATGACCGCCGACTTCTACGTCGACAAGTACATGTACAAGGACTTCGCGGGACGGCGCTGGAGCGAGTACTCGCCGCTCGCGTTCCCGTAGTTACTCGCCGTCGTTGTCGTCGGCGGGCTCGTCGTCCGTCGACGATGCCGGCTGGCTCTCGCTCGACGCCCAGCAGCTCTGCATGCACGACGTGCGCTCGCGGCGACAGCCCATCGACGACACGCGGCACTGATGCTTCGCGTCGTCGCCGTCGGCGGTCGCGAGACACGCATCGCGTTGCTTCGCGCATGCGTTGAACGGCGTCTTCGCCCAGCACGATTTGCGGCACGAGCGAATCGCCGGCGTCATCTTCTTGTCGAGCCGCTTCTCGCCGGTCGTCAGGCGCTTCGTCTCTTGCTCGGCGAGCGGATTCGTCGACGGCAACTTGCCGAGCCAGCAGCCCTGCATGCACTCGCGACGGAGCTGACCGCACGCGAACGACATCTGACGGCAGTGATGCTTGTCGGACTTCGAGTCCGCCGTCTCGAGGCACGCGTCGCGTTGCTGCGCGCACTCGTTGAACGGAATCTGCTGCCAGCACTGCTCGCGGCACGAGCGCACCGCGGGCGTCAGCGTCATTCCGAGATGCGGGCCGAGCCGCGCGGCGACGATCGACTGCGGCGTCGCCGCGACGTTGCCGTCGGGCGAGACGCTCGATTCGTTCGTGCACGCCGCGACCAGGCACACCAACGCCAAGATGCGAATCCCGCGCAACATCCTCACCTCCAGAGTTCCACTGGTTTCGGCGAGAATCAAGGTGCAGTCGCGATGCGCAGGTTGTGCAAGCGCACGCATGCCCGTTAATTCCCACACCCACGTTAGAATACGTCCATCACGGTCGACCAATCACGCGGGCCGGCCGACCTCGGGAGGGCCAAGCAAATACAGGCGCGTCGCCTGCGCGGACTGACGTCGTTCGGCCTGCTCGTGGCGTTACTCGCCGCGTTGGTCGTGCTCGACCGGCTCGGATTGGCCCCATCGCCGTACCGGATCGCGCCGAGCTTCACCGGGATCACCGTCTACGCGATCATCGCCGCCGCCGGGCTCGCGATCGCGCTGACCGCTCCCGAGCACCGGCGGCCGATCTTGCTGGCGGCCGGCGCAGCCGCGCTGCCGATCGCGCTGGGCGGCTGGGCGCTCGTCCTGGTCGGCTACGTCGCGCTCGCGATCGGGCTCGCGCGGTTGCGCTTGCCGATCGTCCTGCGGTTCGTGATCGCGATCGCGGCGTGGCTCGTCGTGCCCGTGCTGCGCGTCGGCACGTTTCGCCGCAATGCCGATCTGCAAGCGCAGACGATCCTGCTCGCGCAGCTGTGGATCGGCATGCTGTACGCGGCGATGTACATGATCGTCGAGCGCGCGCGCGCGTTGCCCGACGAGAAGCCAACGCTCGTCGACGATGCGTTCTACTTGCTCGCACCGCCGCGGCTCGTGATGCCGTTTTTCCAGCCGATCTCGCCGCGCGAGGTCGTGCTCGCCCAGCGACCGCAGTTTCCGAAGCGCCTGTTGCGTCGCGGCGCCGGGCTCGCGGTCTACGCGCTCGTGCTCGCGGTCGCCACCCACGAGCTCGAAAGCTACGCGAAGTATCTGCCG
>DASXEF010000213.1:0-9282 GCA_036490255.1 Kofleriaceae bacterium | reverse complement strand
CGTCGTGCCGACGCCGAAATAGCCGTACGGCCAACCCGACGGCATCTCGCGCGCGTCGAGCTCGTTCGAGAACCCGAAGTCGACGGCGTAGTGCGCCCATGCGGCGGTGCCGATCGTGCCCTGCGTCGGATCGATGCCGGCGATGCCGCCGATCACGAAGTACGTGTGGCCGAGATCGAGTTGTTGGCGGTTGTAGATCACCGCGGTCATCGAGGCGGCGGCGTTCGCGTAGCCCATGCCGGTGACGAGCTCGCAGACGTCGTCGCTGTTGCAGCTCACCGTGACGCCGTTGATCGAGAGCTGCTGCGTGAGCCCGAGCGCGCTCACGATCGGCGCGCCCTCGAGCGAGAACATGTCGACGATCATCACTTTGATCGCGCGTCCCGCCGAGCCGCCGTCGCTCGCCGACGACGAATCGGTCGGCGCCGTGCCGGATACGTGATGACACGTCGCGAGCAGGAGCAACGCGGCGCGCTTCATTGCGGCACTCCGGTCTGCCACGCGGTCCAGTTCGCGACGACGTCGGCGACGAGCGGCGCGCCCGCGGTGACGAGGTTGTCGAGCGACGACGCGCGCGCACCCGGATCCGCCATCAGCGAGTCGTAGGCGGTCTGACTCGGATACGGTCGATCGAACGCGAACGCGGCGTGCAGCACGGCAATGCGCGTCGCGTCGAGCAAGCCGGCGTGGCTCGCCGCAGTCAGCGCGGCGATCGCGGCGTTGTCGTTTTGCTGCATCGTCGCGTACGTCGCGCCGCTGCCGGCGACGACGCCGACCCAGTCGTGCGCGCGCTGGCCGAGGAGCGCGCCGTGCCAGACGGTGTCGCTCGACGCGGTCGCGCCGCGGATGATGCTCGGCGCGCCGATCGCCGCGCCGCTGCCGTACATCGCGCGATACGCGCGCGCGGCGTCGGTATCTTCGAGCGTCGCCGAGCCGGCGAGCGCGATCGCCTTTGCGGCCAGGCTCGCGTCGAGCGCGTAGTGCTCGGTGCCGAACGGCACCGGCGGCGGCTGCGTCGGATCGGTCGCGTCGATGCCGAGATAGCCGGTCGTCCAACCGCTCGGCAGCGTGCGCGCGTCGATCTCCCACGCGATGCCGGCATCGACGGCGTCGCCGATCCACACCGCCGAATCGATCGTGCCCTGCGCCGGATCGATACGCGCGAGCTCGGCGATCACGAAGTAGGTCGCCGACAGATCGAGCTGGCCGGAGAATGCGAGCGCCGCGATCGTCGCCGCCGCGTTTGCTTTGCCCGCACCGGTCGCGACCGCGCACACGCCGTCGGCGTTGCAGCTCAGCATCGGCGAGCTCGGTGACAGCCCGGGGATCGCGAGCTGCGTCGTCAATCCGAAGTGCGAGATCCACGGCGCGATCTCGTCGACGCTCGGCGCGATCACGAGCGCTTTGACTTCGCGCTGAGCAGGCAGCGGCGTGGTCGCGCCGAGTAGCGACAACAGCGCGAGCGCGAGAATAGATCGCATCGCGAGAATCTACTCGCGACTGCTGCGCACGATCATGCGCAACGCTCAGCGCGCGGCGTCGTAGTCCATCGTGTGCAAACCGAACGTGATCGCGAAGCTCGCGTCGCGAACGTCTTGCAGATCGACTTCAGCGAGTGCGCTTAGCGTGAGCCGAGGCGTCATCCAGAACTCGACGCGGCCGCGTGCGACGCCGATCGGATCGTACGAGACCAAGCTCCACGTCGAGTTGGCGTCGTGAACCGTCGTGTAGCGCACGCCACCGCCGAGCTCGGCGCCGCCGGAGAACATGCCGGCGAACGCCCGCGCGCCGACCGCGCCGGTCATTTGCACGAGCGTTCCCGATAGCGACTCGGTCATGCCGTGCGCCGGATCGCCGGGAACTTCGGGGTTACCGGGAACGCTGCTGTCGATGTACGGCCCGGTCAGGCTCAGGTGCCCGGCGTCGACTCCGAGCACCGCATAGAAGTGCTCGCTCGCGTTGACGCGCACACCGATATGCGCCGCTTCGGCGTTCGCGTGGAGCGTCGGCGAGCCCATCTCTTCCGGAAACGCGACGCCGACGCGTGCGAATTCCGGACCGATGTCGAGCGAGACCGGATGCGGCGCTTGCTCCGGCGGCGCCGGTGCACCGCCGATGTCGATCATCGGATCCGCCGCCGCAGTGCCGCAAAATGCAGCAACTCCCAACCACACGTACTTCATGGCTAGATTATTCGGCGATCGTCGTCGGCGGAGCAAGCCGGAAGATCGCCACACCGCCGCTGGTCAGTGGCGGTGACCGTCGTACGGCACGAAGTGGAACCCAGCCATCACGCCGAACATCACGTCGTTGTGATTCTCGAGGTCGATGCTGGCGAGGCCACCGATCGTGACCTGGCGCGACGCCCACAGATCGAGCCGGCCGTGGAGCTCGTAGACGCCTCCGAAGAACGCCTGGCCGAACTGACCGACCGAGTCGTGCGTCATCAGATCGCGAACGCCGGCGGAAAACTCGAGCGCACCCGAGAGCGGGCCGGCCATCATCTGCGCGCCGACGAGCGCCTTGCCCGCCGCATACGTGCCGCCGCCGATCGCATCGTAGCCGGGCACACCCGTCATCGATCCCGACGATCCCGTGGACGAGCCGTCGCGCGCGACCGTCGCGGCCGAGACCGTGCTCGCTTCCGACAAGCTGCCGATATCGACTTCGGCGCCGATATAGATGAAGCGGTTGATCATCGCGCGCGGCCCGAACCGCACGACCTCGGTCGAGATCGTCGTGCCGGGCAGCGGCTCGACGCGGCCGTACAACAAACCGAAGTCGAGCCACGATCCGGTCGAGTGATGTGGAACAACGACAATGCCGCTTTGATCGATCGACGGTTCGAACGCGGGATCAGCCGCGGCGGTTCCACCGATCGACAATGCGGCAACGAAAAGTGCGCTCGCGATGCCCTTCGCCATGCACGCATCGTCGACGATCTGGATCATCGCAAGCAAGACGAATCAGCGACGGCCCGCTGCCGGCGGATTGTATCTCTCCGCGATCTGCGTACCCGAAGTACCACCTGCGACCAACACGGTGCCGTCGCAGAGCAGAGTCGCAGCGTGATTCGTACGCGCGATCGATAGTGCATCCGTCGCGACAACATCGACGGAGCCATCGATCGGATCGAGCGAAGCGATAAATGCAGTCGACAGTGGTGTCGCACCTGATGTGGTGTCGCGGGTGCCTCCGGAGAGCAACACGCGGCCGTCCGGGAGCGTCGTGGTCGTGAATCCGATCAGGCCTGCATCGGGTGGAAGTGTGCCGACTTGCACGAAACCGCCGTCCAACGTGAACTGTTCGAGCGTGTCGACGCCGTTGCCGGAGCCGTCGATCCCGCCGATCACGAGCACGCTGTTGTCGGGCATGAGCACCGCTTGATGCTGCGTGCGCGGCACGACCATCGTTGCTGCAAACGTCGTCGAGAAACCATCATCGAGCGGCTTGTAGAGCTCGGCCTCGCCGACCGGCACGCCGCTGCCGTCGAGCCCACCGGTGACGAGCACGGGCGCACCTTCATCGGCGCCGAGCCGCGTCGCGGTGTGGCCGTAGCGCGGATGCGCGAGCGTCGAGCGCAGCGCGAGCGACGACGCGGTGCCGTTGCTGTCGATCGACACGTCGTAGACGAGCCCCGATGCACTGCCGCCGTCGAGACCGCCGATCACGATCACGTCGCCGGTCGTCAACGTCGTCGCGGTCAGCTGGCTGCGACCGGTGCCCGCGTCGTCGAGCTCGTCGACGCGATTGCCGTCCGACAGATCGGGATCGATGACCTCGATGAACGATGCGCCCGCACCGGACGTATCGTTGCCGCCGATCACCGCGATGCCCGTCGCGCCGAGCATCGCGACGACCGCGCCGGTGCGCGGCTCGACACTCGCGATCACGCTGAGCGCGCCGGTCTGCGGATCGAACCGCTCGACGTCGGCGACCGGCGTGCCGACCGACGGATCGACGCCGCCGACGATGATGCCGGCGCCGTGCTGGTCGCCGATCGCGAGGCCGCTCGTGCGTGGCTCGGGCGCTAGTGTGAGGTCGGCGAACTTCACCGAACGCGAGAAGAACAAATGAGGATCTTGCGGCTGCGACACTGCCGAGACGACGATTTCGCAGGTGCGACCGTAGGCGACCTCGCTCTCACCGACGCTGCCGGTCATGTGGATCACGAGATCGTCGCCGAACGGCACGTCGGAGAGCTGGACGGTTTGGCCCGACGAGAACGTCTCCGAGACGAGGTCGTCGGCATCGCCGGCGTGCGCGACCTCGAGCACGAGCGTGTCGAGCGGAAACGGCGATGCATCGGGATCGGTCGCCGCCGGGCCGTCGATCACCGGCGCGACCGCGACCGAGTCGCTGCTGCAGCTCGCGAGCACGAGCGTGATCAGCACGCGCTTCAAAAGTGCAACCCCGTCGGCTTGAGCGTCCACGACGTCACGCCGCCTTGACCCGCGATCGCAGCTGCGATCGGCGCCGCGATCGCAGCGCCGATGATCGCGGCCGCGCCTGCCCACGCCCACTTCGACTTGTACCAATGCGATCTGGCGACGATCGGCGGCTGCAACATCGCATCGACGATCGGTGCCGCCGGCGCGAGCTCGCCGTGCACCGCGACGCTCTTGCGATCGCGCTCGCGGCCGTCGGCGCTGATCAAGCGGATCGTCGCGACGTCGTCGGCGACCTCGACCGCGACCAACGCGCGCGCACCGGCGACGCGCGCTTGCACGAGCAGCGTTGCATCGTCGGGCCGCTCGTACGGTTTCGGCGAGGCGACGACGTGCGCGTCGAGGTGCGTGAGGTCGACGCGCGTCGCCCACGGCTCGTAGCTCGCGCAGGTCACGCGCGCCCAGTGCGGGCCGGTCAGCCGCAGCACCGGTCCGGCGATCGGCTCGCCGTCGACCGACGTCGTGCATCCCGCCGGCGCATCGATCGACAGCTTCGCCTGCGGATGATCGTGGAGCACAGTGTCCTGAACCTTCGCGAGCAGCTCGGCGACCTTCGGCGGATATTGCTGCGGATCCAACGTCCGCGTCGGATGCACGACGGTCGCGATCACGAGCTCGTCCCACGCACCGGCTTCGTCGCCTTCCGCGATGTGGACGAGCCCGCGATACAGGAACAAGTCGGAGAGCTGCGCGTTGGTCAGGCCCGCCGCGCCGGTCTGATCGGCGAGGTCGCGCGCCTGATCGAGCGCTTTCTGCGCGTCGGCGAACTGGATCGCCTGATACGCGGCGATGCCGTGCTGCAGGAACCGCGCGGTCTCGGCCACGGCCGGTGGTGCCGGCGAGAGATCGATCACGGCCGCGCCACGCGCTTTCGCGACGTCGCCGATCGCGTGCGGATCGGCACCCGGCGCCCAGATCATCACCACGTCGGCCGCCGGCGCGGCGACCGCGTTCGTCGCGAGCATGGCGACGATCACGACGTTGGCGGCGGCCCTCAGGACTCGAAGTTTCAACTCCTTCCGTCCAACAATCAACCGCACGCTATACTGCTCGGAGATGAGCCGCGCCCTCGGCCGTTACGAGCTGCTGCGCCCGTTGGCGCGTGGCGGCATGGCCGAGGTCTACCTGGCACGCCGCCGCGCCGCCGGCGTCGAGAAATGGCTCGTGGTCAAGCGCATGCGGCCCGAGCGCGCCGGCGACACGCGGTTCCTGGACCTGTTCGTGCGCGAGGCGCGGCTGTCGATGAGCCTGGCCCACCAGAACATCGTGCCGGTCTTCGACTTCGGCCGGATCGACGACCAGGTGTTTCTCGCGATGGAGCGCGTCGAGGGCAAGGACCTCGGCGCCTGCCTCGCGAAGGGCGGTGCATTGCCGCCGCTGCTCGCCGCGTTCGTCGCGGCCGAATGCTGCCAGGCGCTCGACTACGCGCACCTGCGCCGTGGCCCCGACGGCATCGCGCTCGGCATCGTCCATCGCGACGTCACGCCGCGCAACGTGCTGCTGTCGTGGTCGGGCGAGGTCAAGCTGACCGACTTCGGCATCGCGGCGCTCGCCGGCGACGATGCCTCGAAGGTCATCGGCACCCCGGCGTACATGGCGCCCGAGCAAGCGCGCGGCGAGCCGGTCGACGCGCGCGCCGACGTCTACGCGGTCGGCCTGATCCTGCGCGAGGCACTGACCGGCATGCGTGCGCGCACAGGCGACGACCGCGAGTCGACGCTCGCGAACGCGCGCAGCGGCGAGCTCGTCGACTGGACGCACGAGCCTGCCGGCCTGGCCGCGATCGTCGATCGTGCGACCGCGCGCGAGCCGAGCGCGCGTTATGCCGATGCGCGCGCGATGTTGGCCGCGCTCGATACGTTCATGGTCGCCGAGCGCGCCGCGCGAACGGTCGATTCACCGGCGCGCCAGCTCGCCGATTGGCTGCAGACGACGTGGCACGGCACACACGATGACGACGCGATCGACACGGCGATCGAAGGTAATCAGCTCGTCAGCTTCCTCGACGACGGCGCGCTCGACGTGATCGGCACCGGCACCGCGCGCTCGATGGCGGCGACGATCGGCGACGACGAGGTCGCGCCGCCCGCACCCTCGCCACCGCCGGCGCCGGAGAAGTCGAGGCGTGGCGCGATCATCATCGGCGTGTTCGCGCTGATCGTTCCGGCGATCATCTGGATCGCGATGCCGGGCGGCGATCACGGGACGCCGTTTGCGATGCCGACGCTGCCGCCGATACCGACTCCGACACCGATCGCGCCGCCGATACCGACGCCGACGCCGATCGCGCCGCCGACGCCGACGCCCCTCGCTCCGACGCCGGCGCCGCATGCGGCGAAGAAGAAGATCGCCGTCGCGGCGATTCCGGCACCGGCGGTCGTCGCGCTTCACAAGGTCATGGTCAACGTCACGCCCGGCTGGGCGTACTTCACGATCGACGGTCAGGCCGACCAGCTGCAAACGCTCGCGACGATCGAGCTCGCCGTCGGTCCGCACACGCTCCACTTCACGCAAGGCGCCGCGCACAAAGACGTCGCGATCGCCGTTCCCGACGACGATCAGCTCAAAGTTGTGGTCGACTTGAGCCGCTGACCTCGGCGGCGATCGTGCTGCGCACTGCCTCCGGCGGTGCTGCGCGCCCGACGTTCGCCGGGCTTGCGATCGCAGGCAGCGCGCCGACCTTGCCGGTAATGAGGCGCGCGCCGCGCTTGAACGTCAGCCACGACCACGCCCAGCTGCCCATCACGAGCACGCGGTTGCGAAAGCCGACCAAGAAGTAGATGTGCACGGCCCACCACATCAACCACGCGAACAGGCCGTGGATCGCGACGCGCTTCGTCGCGACGACGGCTTCGGCGCGGCCGATCGTCGCCATGTTGCCCTTGTCCCAATAGTGAAACGGCTTGCGTTTGCCGCCGGCGATGATGCGCGCGACGTGCTTGCCGCCTTGGATCGCGCCTTGTGCGACGCCCGGCACTTCGTTGCCATCGCTGATCATCTTGGCGGCATCGCCGATCACGAACACCTCGGGATGGCCGGGGATCGACAGATCGGGCTCGACGATCACGCGGCCGCCGCGATCGAGTGGCGCGCCGAGCTGCTCGGTCAGCGGCGATGCTTTCACGCCGGCCGCCCACACGACGGTGTGCGCCGCGACGCGCGACTCGCCGTGCTTGCTCTTGATCGTCACGCCGTCGGAATCGATCGCGGTGACGAACGAATCGAGCCGCACGTCGACGTGGCGGCGCTCGAGCGCGACTTTCGCGGCCGCCGATAACTTCGGCGGATAGGCCAGCAGGACGCGATCCTTGCCCTCGCACAGCACGACGCGGACCGACGTCGGATCGATCGAGCGAAAATCTTTGGCCAACGTCTGCAGGCCGATCTCGCCGAACGCGCCGGCGAGCTCGACACCGGTCGGACCGCCGCCGACCACGACGAACGTCAGCCACTCGCCCTGCTTGACGGGATCGGCCTCACGCTCCGCGGCTTCGTACGCGAGATAGACGCGGCGGCGGATCTCGACCGCGTCGTCGATCGACTTCATGCCGGGTGCGAGCGTCGCCCACGCGTCGTGGCCGAAATACGAATCGGTCGAGCCGGTGGCGAGCACCAGAAAATCGTAGTGGAGCTCGCCGTCGTCGAGGCCGAGCGTGCGCTTGGCGACATCGATCGTCTTGACCTCGGCGAGCAGCACCCGCGCGTTCTGCTGCGTGGCGACCGCGCCGCGGATCGGATACGCGATGTCGCTCGGGTTCAACGCGCCGGTCGCGACCTGGTAGAGCAGCGGCTGGAACAGGTGGTAATTGCGCCGATCGAGCAACGTGACCTGAACAGGTGAACGCGCGAGCCGGCGGACGACCTGGAGGCCGCCAAACCCGCCACCGATGACCACGACATGAGGCTCCATCTCCCACCTTGGATGCTACCGCCGTGCCGCGCGGTTTCCGAATTGCGCCGAGCCGGTCTATGATTTCACTTAGTGGGTACGGCCGTCGGTCAGCGGCCCGAGGCTCTGCGCCTGGGCTCGTACGAGATCCTGCGCCAACTGGCGCGGGGTGGCATGGCCGAGCTGTTTTTGGCGCGCACGATCGGTCCGGAGAGCTTCGAGAAGCTCGTCGTGCTCAAGAAGATCCTGCCGAAGTTCGCCGACAACCCGAAGTTCGTGCGGCTGTTCCTCGACGAAGCGCGCCTCGCCGCCGCGCTCGATCACCCGCACATCGCGCACGTCTACGATCTCGGCAAGGTCGACAACTCGTACTTCTTCACGATGGAGTACGTGCACGGCCAGGACCTGCACGCGACGGCGAAGCGGCTGTCGCGGCTCGGCAAGCGCCTACCGATCGGCCACGCCGTGCAGCTCGCGCACGCGATCGCGTCGGCGCTGCACTACGCGCACGAGCGCCGCGCATCCGACGGCTCGTTGCTCGGCATCGTGCATCGCGACGTGTCGCCGTCGAACGTGCTGATCGCGTACGACGGCGCGATCAAGCTCGTCGATTTCGGCGTCGCCAAGGCGGCGACGAGCACGGTCAAGACGCGCACCGGCACGCTCAAGGGCAAGATCTCGTACATGTCGCCCGAGCAGGCAAAGGGCTCGCCGATCGATCGCAGGAGCGACGTGTTCGCGCTCGGCACGGTGCTGTGGGAGATGGTCACGTCGCATCGGCTGTTCAAAGCCGAAAACGATCTCGCGACGATCCAGCGCATCATCAACTCCGAAACGCAGCCGCCGACCGAGCTGCGCGAAGACTGCCCGCCCGAGCTCGAGACGATCATCTTGAAGGAGCTCGCGGTCGACGTGAACGAGCGCTATCAAAGCGCCGAAGAGCTC
>DASXEF010000082.1:0-3956 GCA_036490255.1 Kofleriaceae bacterium | reverse complement strand
AATTGAGCAACGTCCGTGCCGCGCATCAGCCGTGTTTGATGCCGATCTCGCCGGCAACTTGGTCGTTATGCGCACGTGGTGTGATCGACGCGCTCCTTCTGCGCACCGCCACGTCGTTGGGCATCGGCGGCGTCCAGCGCGGCTTGCGCATGTTCTGGTGCAGCAGCGTGACGTCGTCGGCGGCATCGATTTCCGACGAGCCGTCGGCAAGTGCAGCGGTGTGCTCGAGATCCAAGTCGTCGATCACGACTTCGATGTCGACCTCGATGTTGTCGCGCAGCTCCGACGGGGCGTGCGCTACCGCACGCGCGATCTGGCGAACCTCGAGCGAGCTCGGTCGCTGGTTCGGCTCCTTGGCCAACATTTTGTGGATAAGTGCGCACAGCTCCGCGGGCGCAGTACACCGCTCGGTGAGCGGCGCTGCCTCGGACGTGAGGTGCATGCAGACGACTTCCGCGAGCGTCTTGCCGTCGAACGGTGGCACACCGCACAGCGCCTCGTAGGCAATCACGCCGAGCGAGTAAATATCGCAGGGCGCGGCGATCGTACGGCCGGTCGCTTGTTCGGGGGACATGTAGATCGGCGTGCCGGGCGTGAGGCCATCGAGCGTGAGCTTGCCCATCGGGCCCAGGCGCGCGATCCCCCAATCGATCAGGCGCAGCGGGAAGTCGCGATCGCGCGGCGTCATGATCAGGTTGTCGGGCTTGAGATCGCGATGCACGATGCCGCGCGCGTGGACCGACGAGAGCACGTCGGCGACGTTCGCGAGCAGCATCGCGACCTCGGTCGCGCCCATTTTCTCGACGCTGGCGAGGTGCGCCGACAGCGTCTCGCCTTCGACGAGCTCCATCGCGATCCACGGCCGATGGTCGGGCAGCAGCGCGCACTCGTACACGCGTGCGATGCCGGGATGCCGGATGTGCTCGAGGATCGACGCTTCCTGAACCATGCGCGTCGCCATGCCTGGTAGCCGCAGGAGCTCGCCGTGCAAGATCTTGACGGCCGCTCGGCGCGGCAACGTTGTGTGGTGCGCTTCGAACACCGTCCCCATCCCGCCACGACCGATCTCTTTGACGAGCCGATACGATCCGAGCACGGAATCCGTGTCGATCGATGGCAGTTCCTGCGACATGCACGCGAGGATTGCAGACTACATGCCGCAGACGACGTGTAGCGCAGGCGCACGATCGCGGTTGGTACACCGTGGCATGCAGCGTGCTCCGTTATCCAACAGACATGGATCTCGCTCGTCGTGAACACGTGCTCACCGTTGGCTCGCGGGTGAGCGCCTACGAGATCGAGCGGATGATCGGCAGCGGCGGGATGGGCTCGGTGTTCTGTGCGCGCCACGTGCTCGACGGCCACATCGCGGCACTCAAGGTGATGCGCGAAGATCAACTGCGGCAGAATCGCGCGATCGATCGCATGATGCGCGAGGCAGCTGTCCTCGCGTCGGTGCAGCACCCCGGCGTGCCGAAATTTTTCGAATGCGGCAGGCTCGACGACGGCCGGCCGTGGATCGCGATGGAGCTGATCGAAGGCGAGCCACTCAGCAAGCTGTTCGGCGCGAAGCTCCCACACGGCGTGGTGATGGAGCTGATCGGTCAGCTCGCCGACGTGCTCGCCGCCGCGCACGCGCGCGGGATCACGCATCGCGATCTCAAACCCGAAAACGTGCTGCTCACGCCGAACGACGACGCGTATCCGCTGCGCGTGATCGATTGGGGCATCGCGATCCATCAATCGACGCCGCGCTTCACCAACCACGACGAAGCGATCGGCACGCCGACGTACATGGCGCCCGAGCAAGCGCGCGGCGGTCCGGCGACGAGCCGCACCGATGTCTACGGGCTCGGCGTCGTCGCGTTTCAAGCGCTCGCCGGTCGCGCGCCGTTCGTCGCCGATAGCCCGGTCGAAATCCTGGTGCAGCACCTATCGAGCCCGGTGCCCGAGCTCGCGCGGCGTTGCCCCGAAGCGCCGATCGGCTTGTGCGAGCTCGTCGAGAAAATGCTCTCGAAGCGCGGCGATGATCGGCCGACCGCGGCGCAGGTGCGCCATGCGCTGCGCGAGCTTCGCACGCAAGCCGACCTGCGCACGACAGCGCCGCAGACCGCGATCCCCGAACCGATCCTCGATTCGAATCGCACGCCGCAGACGATCGTCGTGCGCGGCGTACGCCGCAAAGAGGCTTGAGATCACATCGCGTCAGCGCAGCAGCGAAAGCCGGTCGAGTAATCCCAGTAGCTGACGTCGTGCGCGGTCGTCGCGTACAAGCAGCCGTTGCCGTTCTCGACCGTGTCGACGTAGTAGCCGCCGCGAAACGTGCCGGCCGGATCCGCCGTCCACTCGTGCAGGTTGCCCATCATGTCGAACGCACCTTCGGCGGTCACGCAGCCGGTGTTCGCGCCGGTGTGATCGAGGCCGTCGGCTTCTTGGTTCAAGCACGGGCTATCGAGGTGCGAGTAGATCCACGCCGAGCCGGTGCCGTAGAGCTCGATCGCCGGATGCACCGCGCGCGCGTCGTTGCACACGCCGGGCTCGCGCGTGTTGCCGTACGGATAGGTCGTCATCGTCGGGCCCTGACACGCGCGCAACCATTCGGCGTCGGTGCACAGCCGCTTGCCGGCCAGCGCGCACGCCGAGCCGGCCTGCGTTTGCGAGATGTAGCCCTGCGGAACCGCGCCTTGCAGCGAGACCGCACGCACGGTGTGACCGGCGGGATTGAAATAGGGCGACCACGCGCCGCTGCCGACCTCGACGAGCGACGCTTCGAACCGATCGACGCAAAACGTGTCGACGAGCACCATGCCGGGCAAACAACTCGCGTCGCCGGGCGCTTCGACGAGACACGCGTTCGGCTCGGGCGCGGTATCCGGATCGCACGCGATCGAGTCCGCGTAGCGCGGCGTGCAACACTCGATGTTCGCCGGCCCGGCGCACTGGCCCGCGGTCGGCGTACGCGAGCCGTAGCAAGCCGCGACGTCGAGGCACGAACCGGGCAAGCTATCCGCGGTGCAGGCCGGCGCGGCGCTCGCGAGCGCGGCATCCGGCGTGATCGGCGGCGCGCATTCAGCGGTTGCATCGACGCCGGCATCGCCGACGACGATCGACGCATCGCTCGGCTGCGCCGCGTGTCTCGCGCATGCCGCGACGAGCACGACGATCACGCGGCCCCGCATTCACAAAAGTTATCACGCGACTCGCGCGACCGCGGTGTAGGTTCCGCGGCGTGAGACCGGTGATGAGGCGCGCGCTCGATCTGCACCGCGACGGCAAGCTCGACGACGCGTTCGCGGTCATCACCGAAGCGCGTCGCGACGCCCCGCTCGATCTCGAATTCGCGATCATGCACGCGCAGCTGTTGTCGGCGCGCGGCGAGCACGACGAGGCGATCGAGCTGCTCGAGCGCGCGTGCATTTCCGTGCCGGTCGAGACGCGCGGCCTGTTGCTCGCGTTACTCGCGATCGAATACGACGCGGTCGGCAACAAGGACGACGCGGTCGAGATGTGTCGCGCGGCGATCGCGTGCGGCTACACGCGCAGCAGCGCGATGCTACTCGGCGCGATCGCGGCCGAGCGCGGCGAGCATGCAGAAGCGATCGCGTGGTTGCAACGCGCGCTCGCGAGCTGCAGGCCGGAGCGCCGCGCGAACCTCGAACGCGCGATCGCTGCGCTCAATAGAGAACGTTCAGCGCGGCCGTGACGCCGTAGTTCTTGTCCGACGAGCTGCTGACGCCGCGCGTCTGCGCTTCCGATCCGGTCGCCGCCGCGAACGAGATGCCGACCTGATCGTAGACCCCGGCAAACGCGAGCGCGTAGTGATCGGCGAGCAGATACTGCAAGCCGGCCTGGACGTCGAAGGCGATCGCGGTGCCGCGACCGTAGCTCGTCCCTTCGCCGATGCCGCCGGTACCGACTACGAGCGGCACTTCGAGCTGCGTGTAGCCGGCGAAGCC
>DASXEF010000065.1:0-12089 GCA_036490255.1 Kofleriaceae bacterium | reverse complement strand
ACGTGTTGCCACCGTGGCGACCGATCAGCTCGGCGACGAACCAGTGCTCCCACTGCGAGATCACGCGCTCTTTGGCGGCGCGAAACGTCAGCGCGTCGTCGAACTGATACGACGCATTCACGCTCGCATCCGACGTCACCTCTTGCCACAGCTCGGTGTCTTGCATCAGCACCGCGCGCTCGACCGCGTTGCGTAGCTCGCGCACGTTGCCCGGCCAATCCTGATTCGTCAGCCGCTGCGCGAGCTCGGTCGGTGCCGCATCGGTCGTGCCGGTGAACAGCTGATAGAAGCTCTCGACCAGCAGCGGAATGTCGTCGCGGCGCTCGCGCAGCGGCGGGATATCGATGCGGACGATGTTGAGCCGGAAGTACAGATCGGCGCGAAACGTCCCGCGGTTCACGGCTTGGCGCAGGTTGCGGTTCGTCGCCGCGATCACGCGGACGTCGAGATCGATCGTGCCGACCGAGCCGACGCGACGCACGGTCCGCTCCTCGAGCGCGCGCAACAGCTTCGGCTGCATCTCGAGTGGCAGCTCGCCGAGCTCATCGAGAAACACGGTGCCGCCGGCCGCCGCTTCGAACGCGCCGACGCGGGTGTTCGTCGCACCGGTGAACGCGCCCTTTTCGTGGCCGAACAGCTCGCTCTCGATCAGCGACGGCGGGATCGATCCGCAATCGACGACGACGAACGGCCCTTCGGCGCGCGCGCTCGACGTGTGAATCGCGTCGGCGAGCACGCCTTTGCCGGTGCCGGTCTCGCCTTCGATCAACACGGTCGTATCGGTTGCTGCAATTCGCGGCAGCAGCGAGAACAGCCGGCGCATCGCGAGGCTACGCCCGAGCGCACGGCCGAAATGATCGTCTTCGCTGATCGGCTCGCGCAGCTGCTCGGCGAGCTCGTCGTAGCGCAGCTTCGTGATGCCGACGGTGATCGTCGCACCGGATTTCAAGTACGCGCTGCCGACGCGCATGCCGCCGACGTTCGTGCCGTTCGTGCTGTCGAGATCGCGCAGCAACACGCCGTCGGGCCCGACTTGCAACGCGAAGTGATGGCGCGACACCGTCGGATCGGTGAGCACGAGCGTGTTCGATTCGGCGGTGCCGATCGACAGCTCCGACGCCGATGACGACACGTGCTCGCGACCCTTATCCGGCCCCTCGATCACCCGCAGCGCGAAGCGATGGAAGCGGAATTCCTTGACCTTGCCCGGAAGCAGGCTCGTACCCATCTCTAACCGAGGCTATCACGCGACTTGTTTTGTTTGACGAACGCACCGTCGGGCCTGACGATCCGGCGGCCATGGTCGAGCCACCCCGCTATCAGCTGCTCGGGACGATCGCGTCCGGCGGCATGGCCGAGGTGCTGCTCGCGCGCACGAGTGGCCCGAACGGATTCGAGCGGCTGCTCGCGGTCAAACGCATTCGCCCCGAGCTGTCGGGCGATCCCGAGCACGTGCGGATGTTCCTCGACGAGGCGCGCAACGCCGCGCGATTGGTCCACCACAACATCGTGCAGGTGATCGACGTCGATCTGCGCGACGGCGCGGTGTTCTACGCGATGGAGTACTTGCACGGCCAGACGCTCGACGCCGTGATGAAGCGCGGCGCACTGCCTCGCGACGCGGCGATCGCGATCGCCATCGGCATCGCCGCCGGCTTGCATCACGCGCACGAACGCGCGTCGTCGATCGTGCATCGCGACGTCGCGCCGAGCAACGTGATCGTCACGTACGACGGCAACGTCAAGCTGATCGATTTCGGCATCGCAAAGGCGACCGAGAATCTGAGCCGCACCGCGTTCGGCGTGTTCAAGGGCCGGCTCGGTTACTCGTCGCCGGAGCAAGTGCGCTGCGAGCTCGTCGATCGCCGGAGCGACATCTATTCGCTTGGCCTCGTGCTCTACGAGCTGGCGACGGGTCGTCCCGCATTCGCGACCACGAACGAGAGCGAGCTCGTCGATCGGATGGCGGATGCGAAGCTCGCGCCACCGACCGGCGTCGAGCCGGCGCTGCAACAGATCATCATGCGCGCGGTCGCGAAGGATCCGGGCGACCGCTATCCGACCGCCGATGCGATGCAGCTCGAGCTCGAAGCGTTCGCGCGTGCGAACCGGCTGAACTTGTCGGCGATGGCGCTGTCGCGCGTGATCAGCGAGCGGTTCGCCGAAGAGCTCGCGCCGTGGCAGGCCGCGCAGGCGACCGGCGTCACGCTCGAGCGCTACATCACGCTGACGATCGGCGACCTCATGCCGGTGCACGAGCGCGAAACGTGGTCGCTATCGCGTGCCGGGACGGCGGAAGCGGTCACGGTCGATCGCGAGACGCTCGTGCGCCACAGGCCGGCAAAATCGTCGATCCGGCGGCTCGAAATCGCCGCGATGATTGGCTTGTTTGGTGCCGCGTATTTGCTGGCACGCTTGATTATCTCGTAGCGGCGCAAGGTTGCGTAATCGGGAAGATTTCGCGTGCGTGACGCGTAGTCACGCGTAACGATTTTTCCGACCACTGCGGGGCTGGCCTCGTATATATGTCGCGCCCGATGCCACTGACGATCGACCACTGCCCGAGCGCCGATGATCTCGCGGCGATCTACGCCGGTGGGCTCGATGGCACCGTGCTGCGAGAGCTCGAGCATCACATCGATCATTGCGAGTCGTGTCGCGTCGTGGTTTCGGGCCTCGCGCTCGGCTCGACCGCGCGACCGCGTGGCCCGAGCGCGGATCACGTCGGCTTGGTCGCCGTCGATGCCGATCACTACGTGCTCGGCGACGAGATCGCGCGCGGCGGCATGGGGCGGATCTTTCGCGCACGTGATCGCCGGCTCGGCCGCGATGTCGCGATCAAAGAGACGTTCGCGCACTCCGGCGACGGCGCGCGGTTCGAGCGCGAGGCGCGGATCACGGCGCGGCTGCAGCATCCTTCGATCGTCCACGTGCACGAAGCCGGCGTGTGGCCGACCGGCGAGCCGTTCTTCGCGATGCAGCTCGTGCCGGGGCGCTCGCTCGACGAGACGATCGCCGCCGCGACCACGCTCGAGGATCGACTCGCACTCGTGCCGAACGCGCTCGCCGTCGCCGATGCGATCGCGTACGCGCACAGCGAAGGCGTCATCCATCGCGATCTCAAGCCGCGCAACGTGATCGTCGGCGAGTTCGGCGAGACCGTCGTGATCGATTGGGGGCTCGCGAAAGATCTCGATGCGACCACGCCCGAAGCCGACGACGTCGTGCCCGCAGTCGAGACGGCTGACGGCGCGACCGCGATCGGCGCCGTGATCGGCACGCCGGCGTACATGCCGCCCGAGCAAGCGCTCGGCGAAGTCGTCGATCGCCGCGCCGACGTCTACGCGATCGGCGCGATCCTCTATCACGTGCTGTCGGGCCGCCCGCCGGTGACCGGCACCGCGCGCGACGCCGTGCTCGCGACGGTGGTCGCCGGCAACATCAAGCCGCTCGTCGATCTGCAGCCCGGTGCGCCCGCCGATTTGCTCGCGATCGTCACCAAGGCGATGGCGCTCGAGCCATCGGCCCGCTACGCCGATGCGCGCGAGCTCGCGCAAGATCTGCGCAAGTTCCAGACCGGCCAGCTCGTCGGCGCGCGGCAATACGCGTGGTCGCACTTGCTCGCGCGCTGGCTCAAGCGCCACCGCACGGCGGTGACCGTCGCGGCTGCGGCGATCGTCGTGCTCGCCGCGATCGGCACGATCAGCGTGCGCGAGATCGTCGCCGCGAAGCACACCGCCGAGGAGCAGCGCACGGCCGCCGTGCAGAATCGCGGCGACGCCGAGGATCTGCTCGCGTTCATGCTCGGCGATCTCCACGACAAGTTGCAGCCGCTCGGCAAGACCGACCTGCTCGACGCCGTCGCGCGCAAGGCGATCACGTACTACCAGCGCCGCGGCGACCAGCTGTCGACGCCGGAAGAACACCACAAGCAAGGCGTCGCGCTGACGAACCTCGGCGACGTCTTGATCGACGAAGGCCACGCTGCCGACGCGCTCGCGCAGTATCGCGCGGCGCTCGCGATCGGCGAGATCCTCGTCGTGCTCGAGCCCGGCGATCCGCTGTGGCTCAAGGCGGTCGCGACGCGCCACGAGCGCATCGGCGACGTGTTGATGCCCACCGGCGATCACGCCGGCGCGCTCGGCGAATATCGCGATCAGCTCGCGATCGATGTCGCGCTCGCGGCACGCGATCCTAATAACCCGACGGCGCAACGCGATCTCGACGTCGCGCACTTCAAGCTCGCCGGCGGGCTCGCCGAAACGGGCCAGCTGCCGGAAGCGATCAAGGAATACCGCGCCGGCGTCGCGATCAGCTCGCATCTCGCGGAAGTCGCGCCGAGCTCGGCGGCCGATCGCGATCTCGCACTCGATCATACGCAGCTCGGCATGGCGCTCGCCAATCACGGCGAGCACGAAGCGGCCGTCGCCGAGCATCGCGAGTCGCTGCGCGTGCTCGCACGTGCCGAGGCGCGCGATCCGAAAGACGCGCAAACGCAGGCGGTGATCCAGGCGACGCACATGACGCTCGGCGAGATCCTCGAGAAGCAGGACGATCACGCCGGCGCCGTTGCCGAATATCAGGCGTCGATCGCCGTCGGCGAGCGCATGGCCGCGCGCGATGCGATGAACGTCGGCGTGCGCAGCAATGTCGCGTTCTGTCGCACCGAGCTCGCCGAAGCCGAGCACGCGCTCGGCCAAGACGACGATGCGTTGAACCAGTTACGCACGGCGCTCGCGGTGCAGGTCGAGCTATCGGCGAACGATCCGACGCAGCTCGATCGCGTGCACGACATCGAGCTCAGCCATCGCGCGCTCGCGAGGATCGAGGTCGCGCACGGCGATCGCTCGACCGCGATGCGCGATCTCGCGATGGTGCTCGACCTCGCGATCCAGCTCGCCGCGAAAGACACGACGAACGTCGATTATCGTTGGGACCTCGCCGACGCGCACATGAAGCTGGGCGAGGCGAAGCTCGCCGCGAACGATCATCCCGGCGCAGTTGCCGAGTTTCGCGCGGCGCTCGTACCGCGCGAGGCCACGCTCGCGAACGACCCGACGAACGCCGACGCCGCGCTCGACGTCGCCGCCGTGCACGCCGAGCTCGGCGAAGCGATCGAGCCGAGCGATCCGATCGCCGCGGTCGCCGAGTATCGCGTCGCGTTGCCGACGCTCGACAAGCGCGCCGCAGCCGGCGATGCGCAGATGAAGGCGAACGCCGACGAGCTGCGCGGCAATATCGCGCGGCTCACGCACGTCGCCGCGCACTAAAGCGCGTGATTCAGCAGGTACGCCTGCACGATCATTCCCCACGCGCTCGGTTCGAGATCGGTGTCGCTCTGGTTCACGGTCAACAGATCCGGCGCGCAGTCGCTGTACGACTCGAAGTCCCACGCGAGGCTCGGAATCTGCTTGGTCTCGAGATCGGCGTAGAACGCGGTCGCGCTGCCGCTCGCGACGTCGCCGTATTCGCCGAGGATCACCGGGATGTGATCGTACGTGTACATATCCGTCGTCGGCGGATAACCGTGGACCTCGTAGACGACGTTGTCGTACGGCAGCGGCGCCGTGTCGTAGAAGCCGATCGAGCTCGTCCAGCCGTTGCCTTGCACCGAGACGACGTGATGCGGCACGCCGAGCTTGTCTTCTTCAGCGCGGATCACGCCGACGGCATGGCTCATCGCCGCCGAGATCGTCGCGTCGGTCAGCTTGTTGCCGCCGGGCTCGTTCGTGATGCCGAACAACACCGCGCCGGAGCTACCGAACGCATCGACGAGCGCGGTGTAAACGGGATCGGTGCCGGTCGGAAACGTCGTCGCGTTCGGCGTCGACGTGCCGTCCGACGGCAACCCGGTTGCTTCGGCATCGCCGTCGGTGGTGTCCTGGCCGATCATCGACGAATCGCTGCGCAGCGTGACCAGCACGTGGACGTTCGGATTCGCCGCGATCGCCTCGATCACGTTCGTCATCGGCGTCGCGTATTGCGCCGCGTTCGACAGCCAGTTGACCGTCGACGTATCCGAGGCCATGCCGAGCGAGATCCGCACGAACGTCGGCTTCCAGCCCGACATCAATCCTGAGACCACCGACTCGACGAGCTGATCGGGCGAGGTCATGTAGAGCGTGTTGTTGTAGCCGCACAGGAAGATGTCATCCATGTTGACGCCGCGGCCGACCCAGCGCGTGCCGCTGCCTTGGCCGTCGGCTTCGTAGATGCCGTTGCCTTGCGTGTAGAGCCAGCCGGCGGGCAACACGCTCGACCCGGCGCTGCTGCCGGCGGCATCGATGGTCGTGGTGCCGGAATCGGTCGTCGCGGGCGATTTCGACGAGCACGCCGCGACGACGAGACACGCAACGCGCAGCTTCCCCATCTCGTCATGGTCGACGCTGCGGTTGCGCGAGTCAACGAAACTCAGAACGCGCCTGCACCGGCGCAGACTCGTCGAGCGCCGCGAGCGTCGTGCCGTCGTCCTCGCACGCGCTCGTCGAGCATTCGCCGAGTGCGTAGATTCGCCGACCGGCCGCGACGTAGAGCACGTTGTCGCCGCCGAGCGCGAGCGCGCCCGGTTGCTCGGTGAAATACGTCCAGCGAATCGTGCCGTCCGGTGTGATCGCGTAGACGCGACCGACGTCGTGCGCGCTCGCCGACGCGGCGAAGATCGTGCCATCGCGCGCGACGACGGGCAGCACGACGAATCCGTTCAGATTGAGCTGCCACGTGCGCGTGCCGTCGGGCGAGAACGCGCTCAGCCGATCGCCGCCGAGGTAGATCGTGCCATCCGCGGCGAACACCGGCGGTGACGTCGCGCCGCTGCCGATCGGTTGGCGCCAGCGCTCGCGACCGTCGCGGTCGAGCGCGACGAGCTTGCCGTCGTAGATCGCGTAGATCGAGCCGTCGGGGCCGCGCGATGCGTTCCAGACGATGCTGGCGATCGGCGTCGTCTGCCAGCGCACGTTGCCGTCGCGATCGAGCGCGATCACCGCGCCGCTGTTCGTGCCGAACACGATCTCGTCGCCGTCGGCGATCACCGGCGACGTCACGTCGCCGATCACGTGCGCCCAGGCGATGCTGCCATCGCGGCGCAGCGCGAAGATCCGTTCGGGATCGGCGAGCATGCGCTCGTGGCCGGCGAAGTAGACCGTGCCGTCGTCGCCGACCGCCGGCGTGTGGCTGTTCTGCGGTTGTGCGTGAAACATCCACGTGGGCTGGCCGCAGTCATCGAGCCGCATCACGCCGCCGCGCTCCGAGCGGAACCGCGCGGAGGCATCGTAGCGATCGCTCAAGAGCCCGACGTACGCGGCACCGTCGCCGGCGATCGCGACCGCGGTGCGCGGCCCGACGGTGACGGGGCGAGTCCATCGCGTGGTGCCGCTGCGGTCGACGGCGACCACACCGTCGATGTGCGTCGCGATCACACCGCCGTTGTGGTCGGGGCTGAGCGCGTAGATCCAATCACCGGTGAGCTGGCGCACCCAGCGCGCGTGCGGCCGGCTCGGTCCGAGGCCGGGACTTGCCGGCATGAGCCGGGTTTCGCACGCGGCGCGGGCGAGCGGCTCGAACCCGATCGGCGACGGCGCCACGCGTGCGCTGCTGCCGCCGCACGCCGCCAAGACGAGGAACCATACGCGTGACATGAAACGCTTCAACGCACGACGTGCGCCGCCGAATGTAACGGTTCCGCGTCAGCGCGTGGTGAGCTGGAAGATGTTGCCCTCGGGATCGATGCCGTCGCAGAACGCGATGGTCTCGAATCGGTGAACGTCGCGCATCGTCACGCCACGTGCGATCAGCTCCGCACGTGCGACGTCGATGTCGTCGACGTGAAAGCACGGCTTCATCGCGGTATCGACGCGCGGTCCGGCCGGCGGTCCGATGGCGCGCGTGTAGTGCAGCGCGAGCACGGCGCCACCGCTCGGATCGCGCATGCGGACGAAGCCGCTCGCCGAGTCGCCATCGATCACGACGAGCCCGAGCTGCGAATAGAACGCCATCACGCGCGCCGTGTCGTGCACGAACAAGATGACTTGCGAGAGCTGCACGCCGCGAGGCTACAACTTTGCGGCGAGCAGATCGACCTGCTCGATCTTCGGCGCTTCGGCCAACAGCTCGCCGGCCTTCGCCATCAGCGCGGCCGCGATCGGGCCGCCCAGGTGCGCCTTGCGCCCGGCGTCGTCGGGGAACGCGTCGAAGATGCCGAACTCGTTCGGCGACAGCCGCAGCGCGAACCACGCGATCGTCGCGGGTTCGTCCTGTGCGAGTGGCAGCGCGCTCGCGAGGAACTGCGCGACTTCGGCTTCTTTGCCCGGCTTCGCGACGAGGCGGACGAGCAGGGCGACTTTGACGTTGGAGTTGGACATGGCTCCAACTTAGGCGTTGCGCGGCGATCGGACGAGTGGCGCATCCGACAACAAAGATAGCGAATCCGCCAGTCGCGTTTGATACCATCGCCGCATGCGGATCGCCGTGCTGGTGCTCGATCGCGTGTTCGATAGCGGGCTGGCGATCATCACCGACACGTTTGCGACGGCCAACGAGCTCGGCGGCGCCAAGCTCGACGTCATCATGTGCGGCACGCAGGCAACCGCGACGACCGCGAACGGCCTGCGCATCAGCTTGAGCGACGCGGCGAGCGTGCGGCGGCCCGACATCGTCGTCGTGCCCGCGATCGGCGCGAAGACGCGCGACGGGATCTTGGACGCGCTCGAGTCGCCGCAAGTGCGTCGCGCGTGCGAGCTGCTGCGCGGCTGGAGCAAGTCGGGCGCGATGATCGCGGCTGCGTGCACCGCGACGTTCGTCGTCGCGCGCTCCGGCGTGCTCGACGGTCGTCGGGCGACCACGACGTGGTGGCTCTCGCCGGTGTTTCGCGAGACGTTCCCGGCCGTCACGCTCGACGAAGGCAAGATGATCGTGCGCTCCAACCGCGTCGTCACCGCCGGTGCCGCGCTCGCACACGTCGATCTCGCGCTGTGGCTCGTGCGCCAGCGCAGCCCGGCGCTCGCACAGCTGACCGCGCGCTACCTCGTGTTCGACGAGCGGCCGTCGCAGGCGAGCTACATCGTGCCCGATCACCTCGCGCACGACGATCCGATGGTCGCCGGCTTCGACGATTGGCTGCGCAAGCACCTGCGCGATTTCACGCTCGCCGGCGCCGCGCGACACCTCGGCACGAGCGAGCGCACGCTCGAGCGGCGCATTCACGCCGTGCTCGGCAAGACGCCGGTCTCGTACCTGCAAGACGTGCGCGTCGAGCTCGCGATCCATCGGCTGCGCACGACGAAGCAATCGATCGAGGAGATCGCGAGCGCGGTCGGCTACCTCGACGGCGTCACGCTGCGCACGCTGCTGCGGCGCAAAACGGGGCGGGGCGTCCGCGAATTTCGGGCATAACCAGGCACGCACGATTTCTTGTCAGGTTCCGGCGGGTCGGAAGTACATACCGGCGACATGGGAGCGACAGCGATGACCGACAGCGACCTCGTCGCCGCCAGCAAGCGGGGCGAGCTCGACGCGTTCGGCCATCTCGTGGCGCGTTATCAGGATCTGGTGTGTGCGGTGTCGTTCAGCTCGACGGGTGACCCCGTGCTCTCCGAGGACGTCGCGCAGGAGACGTTCGTCGCAGCGTGGCGTCATCTCGATCGCGTGCGCGAACCGCGGCGCTTGCGATCGTGGTTGTGCGGGATCGCCCGCAACCTCGGCCGCAAGGCGCGCAAACGGCGCCGCCGCGAAGAGCTGATCGACGTCGACGCGCACGCGAGTGACGGCGCGAACGCGTTCGACCAGCTCGCGAAAGACGACGCGGAGCGCCTCGTGCGCGCCGCGTTGTTGCGCGTGCCCGAGACGTATCGCGAGGTGCTCGTGCTGTACTACCGCGACGATTGCTCGATTCGCGAGGTCGCCGATGCGCTCGGCCTCTCGGAACCCGCGGTCATGCAGCGGTTGTCGCGCGGCCGGCGCTACCTCGCCGAGAGCGTCACCGCGCTCGTCGAGAGCTCGCTGCGCGGCACGCGTACGCGTCGCGATCTCGCCGCCGCCGTGATCGTCGCGATCACCGCCACCGCGTTGTCTTCCCGTGTCGATGCCTCTACCAGACCGAAGGGATCGACCATGAACAAGCTCGCAATTTCTGCTTCTGCTCTCGCCGTCGTCGGCGCCACTGCCTATTTCGTGACGCGCTCGCATCGCGCCGCGACGCACGCGGCGAGCGACGTGCACTCGCTGCACTACGGCACCGGCATCGCGCATCCGCCGACGCTCGCCGCCGCGGCCGCGCCGATGGCGATCGTCGCGCGCACGCAAGCGACCGGCGATCTGCCGTACTTGCCCGCCGACGCCGATGCCGTGCTCGGTCTCGACGGCGCGAAGCTGCGCAGCAGCGCGCTGTGGCAGCAGTTCGTCGCTCCCGCCGTGTCGAGCATGCCGGCGATCCAGCAGTTCACCGCGATGTGCGGCTTCGATCCGATCGCCGCGATCAGCTCGGCGACGCTCGGCCTGCGCGGCTTCGGCAACGACGAATCGTTCAGCGGCACCGCCGTGCTGCACGGCATCGACAAGACGAAGGCGATGGCGTGCTTCGACGCGAGCGGCGTGCCGGCGGCGCAGCAGAACGGCGTGCAGGTCGCGATCGAAGGCAACATCGCGCTGCTCACCACGCCCGACGGCTTCCACGCCGGCTTCACATTCGTCGACGATTCGACCGCGCTCGTCGTGCTCGGCCCGAGCGCTGCGACGTCGGCCGGCATCGCCGCGATCGCAGCCGGCGGCGGCGGGCTCGACGCGACCGCCGGATTCTCGACGCTGTTCGCGAATGTCGCCGCCGACGATCCGCTGTGGCTCGTCGTCACCGATACGTCGCCGCTGATCGCTCAGATCAACGCATCGACCGCGGCGTACACGCCGATCAAGCTCCACGGCGTGTTCGGCTCGCTCGATGTCGCGAATACGCTCGCGCTACACGGCGGGATTCGCGTCGACACGCCCGAGCTCGCGACGCAGATCGTCACCGACGCGCAGCAACAGCTCGACGCGTTGGGCAGCGCCGGCGTGAGCACGAAGTACTTCGATCAGCTCGACATCGTGTCGGACGATAGCGACGTGCTGCTCGACGTGACCGCGAACGTCGCCGAGCTCCTCGCATTCGCGAGCACCGGCACGGTCAACGTCGAAGTGAAATAGCTCAGCGCACGCGCGCGACCGGCTTGTTCACTTCGGTCCAGTACGTGCCGAGCTGGCGGGCGAGCCCGACGAACTCGTCGTAGTCGACCGGCTTCTGCACGAAGCTGTTCGCGTGGTTCTCGTAGGCCGACAAGCGATCGCGGTCGTGATCCGATGACGTCAGCAGCACGACCGGCACGTACGTCGTGCGCGGATCGGCGCGAATCGCCTTGAGCACGTCGATGCCATCGAGCCGCGGCAAGCGCAGATCGAGCAGCACGACGACCGGCAACTGCGCGGTGTCGCGAAACAAGATCTCGAGTGCCTCGACTCCATCGCGCGCGCGAACGATCGGATTGGCGATCTTCGCCTGGCGAAACGCGCGTAGCGTGAGCTCGGCCTCGTCGTCGTTGTCCTCGACAAGCAGGATCGCTTGCTGCGTCGTCATCGGTGCTCCCCCAACGTGAAGTAGAACGTCGCGCCCTGATCGATTTCCGATTCCGCCCAGATCCGACCGCCGTGATGCGCGACGATTCGCGCGACGGTCGCGAGCCCGATGCCTTCGCCGGCGAACTCTTCGTTTGCGTGCAGGCGTTGAAACGGGACGAACAGCTTCGCGGCATACGCCATGTCGAAGCCGGCTCCGGTGTCGCGCACGAACAGCGCGCCGTCTTTCGTGCCGACTTCGATCGTCGCGGCGGTCGCCTTCGCGGTGAACTTCCATGCGTTGCCCAGCAAGTTCTCGAGCACGATCGCGACGAGCCGTCCGTCGGCACGCGCGGTCAAGCCCGGCGCGACCGTCGTCGCGACCGTGCGCTCGGGATCGCGAGCTCGCAGCTCGGCGATGATCTCGTTCGCGATGCGGCTGACGGCCACGGTGCTGATCTTCAGCGGCGCACGGCCGATTCGCGCGAGCCCGAGCAGGTCGTCGATCAATC
>DASXEF010000056.1:0-3668 GCA_036490255.1 Kofleriaceae bacterium | reverse complement strand
ATCATCGTCGGAGACAGAGACGGGTGCTTCTTGGTGAAGTGATACAGCTCGTGGGCGATCGCGAAGCGGCGCGCGCAATACTCTGTGATGCGCGTTGGCAAGACGATCTGCACGAGCTGCGGCAGCCGGATGAGCTGCGCCGCCGCACCGTCGAGATCGTCCTCGACGATCTCGATGCCCATCGCGTACGCCCACTTCTCGGGCTGGATGTCGGCGCGCGCGGTGACGTCGTAGTCCTTGAGGAACCAGTGCGCGTCGAGCCAGCCCTGCGCGACTGCGTCGCGCTTCTTCATCGTCCGCATCAGCTTCGGCATCGCTACCCCCGTGGTGCCTTCGCGCCGGCCTTCTCCATCCGTTGGATCATTCGGCGCAGGTCGTTGTCGCTCAGATCTTCGAGGTTGCGGAACGCGAGCTGCGCGTCTGGCCCAAGTTGCGGCGTGAGCACCGCGAGTAGCGACTCGAGCGCCGCTCGCGGCATCGCGAGCAGACGCTTGCTGATCGGCTCGGCTTTCTTGATCGGTGGCACCGTCGCGGGCAGCCGCTTCTTGCGGTACTCCGCGATTCGCGCGCGGATGTCGGCGACGACGCCCTCCGCCCACTTCGCGTCCTCGTTCGACGGGTGCGGGTCCTGCATTTCGAGCAGGCCGACCTCGCGCGTGATGATGTTTAGGATGCGCAGGTCTTTGTCGTGTTGCTTCGTCATAGTCACTCCTATGCCCGCGCCTTGTTCGCGAGCTGTGCGTCGGACATTTCGCGCACGATCCGGCGGAGCCGGACGTACGCCTTGTGATACGTGGCCTCGCGCATCTTCGCGTGCACGAGGACTTGCTCCTTGGTCTCGCAGTCTGCGTCGTAGGCGTCGAGGATGCGCAGCACGTGTTTGTCGTTACCGGCGCGCGTGCGGATCTGCGCCAGCGTCTCCGACGCAAACACGCGCGTCAGTGGCGTCTCGGCATCACCGACGATCTCGGATGCGTCACGCTCGGCAGCGCGCGATGCCTCGCACTCATCGCCGAGCGAATCGTGCGGGAAGTCTTCGGCGTGTTTGCGGTGCTTGTCGGAGCGGCCGTCGATCGTGCGGATGACGTGGTGAGCGAGATTGCACTTGTCCGGATCCCAGCGAACGATGCCAAGCCACGTGTCGCCGAGCGCGTCGAGCACGAGCGAGCGTGCGTAGTAGTCGTCGACCTTTTTGCCGGCGGCGGCCACGGCGAGCGCACGCGTGCGCGCGTACCGGTTGAGGCCGTCGATCAGGCGCTTGTCGCACTGCTTCTTGTACTTCTGGATCCAGTCCTCGCTGGGCGTGAACGCCTCGACAGCGATATCGCCAACCTCGTTCTCGATCTCGATCGTGTTCCGGCCCGTCTCGGTGCCGGTGTCGTGCGGAGATTTCATCTGCCAACCCTCCATGTGTTTCGTGTGCGCCTTTTCTAGCGAAGGGATCTGACACTGAACATAGAGTCAGGTTGACAAGTTATGGATACTCCAACGGGAGTGCCGAGATCGCGCTTATTGAAACGTCCGATTGCCGGACGATGATCAGAGGTCCCCCTTAGCTTTGGGACCATGGTGATGGCAGCTGCAAAGGGAACGAAGGGGATGCCGATCAGCCGTGCGCTCGTCGAGGAATCGTCGGCGAAGTGTTCGCTCGGCGATTTACGGCGCGCGATCGGCGCGCTCGATTTTCATCGCGCCGCCGCGATCGCGTTCGCCCGCGCACGCTTTGGTGACGAGGTGCCGGCCGACGAGATCAACCAGCTGCTTCCTTGGATTCGTGAAGGCATGCTCGCGGCGAGCCTCTGCGCGATCGCGATCGGCGATCGTGCCGCGTGTTGGATGGGCTGTATTCGCGATCGGATGTTCCCAGTGTCGGACGCGGCCTCGCCGATCGAGATGGTCGTGCTGTTCGCAGCCTGGCGTGCGGGCGCGCCGGCCGTTCAGATCGCACCCGAAGCAAGGCGGCTCGCGCGCCAGCGGATCGGCTGGCGCGGCTGGGCGCTGCTTCGCACACTCGCGACGGGACTCGCGGATGCGAACCTGCTCGAAGCGACGCGACATCTGAAAGTCGCGGCTGAATGGGGAACAGGACCCGAGCACGTCGCGAAGATCGATCGGATCCTCGGCTCCTCGATCGCCGAGATCCTCGAGTCAATGCCCGCCGAGCTGCCGCCCGAGACGACTCGGGGCTGCACTATCCGGATCGCGCCGCGCGTCGGGCGCAACGAGCCGTGTCCATGTGGCAGTCGGCAGAAGTTCAAGAAGTGCTGCGCCGAGAAGCAGCCCAAGCTCGCGCCATCGCCGGTGGCGGGGTTGTCGTGGGACGAGTACGTGACGAAGGGCGGCGAGCACATGACCGGTGACGACATCCGCGCGCTGCCGCTGCGCGAGCTCGGCCGCGTCGACTTGCGGCAGCTCGGCGAGATGCC
Organism: Kofleriaceae bacterium; assembly: GCA_036490255.1. GTDB lineage: Bacteria > Myxococcota_A > Polyangia > Haliangiales > Haliangiaceae > JABFXX01. The sequence goes on along the minus strand of DASXEF010000056.1, from coordinate 1,242 downwards.
CCTCGTCGCTGCAACTGGCTGCTTCACGCGCGAGCGCCTGTTCCGGCACGCGTCGCGCGCAGCCGCCGAGCTCGCACGGCGCGAGGTGAAGTACATCGACGATCTGCGCGACGAGATCATCGCCGAGGCGCTCGACGCGAACGACATTGATACCGCCGACGAGCAACTCGCCAGCATGTGCGATCGGTCGGCGGCTGGCCTCCACAAGCTTGAAGTCGATCTGCTCCGCGGTCGCAACGGCGCGCTCGACGCGCTCGCGAAGGCGGCGGACGAGGCCATACAGAACGACGACTCGCCAAAGGCAGCGGATCTCGCGCACGCGCTCCTGCGCGCGATGCCCGGACTGGGAGTGCTCGTCGCGCGCGGATGCTTACGGCCAGGCCGCGCGGTCATCAACGATCATCTGCTCAACGGGATCGAGCACACGCGCGACGCGCTCAATCTGGCGTCCGGCGATCCTGGATGGGACGTCCACGCAGCGCTGAAGCGCGAGCACGACGCGGAGCAAGACGAAGCGGAGCACGACAAGCTGACTAATGAAGCTACTGACCTACGAGGCTCGTTGCGAGCGGCGATCTCGCGGCTCGACGATCTCGAACGTCAGCTCGCGTCGAAACAGAGCGAGCTTGACGCCGCTCGAAACTCCGCTCGTCCCGTGGAGCGCACCGCGCCCGCGAACGACAACGGCAATCCCGACCGCGTGCGGCACCTGAAGATGAAGATCGACGAGCTCGAAGGGCTTATGCGCGAGCGCAACGCCGAGCGCACCGACTTGCGCCGCCAGCTCGCGGCGGTCACGTCGAGCGCGCGCACTCAGATCGTGCCAGCGGGTATCGCAATCGAGGGCGAGCCTGACGATCGGTCGTGCGAAGCTGTCGACGACGACGAACGCGACGTCACGCTTCCGGTGTTCAGCCGGCGAGCACAGACCGCGCTCGAAGAGGTGCCACGCAACATTGCGGCCGAGGTTATCCGCACCGTCGGTGCGATTGCCGCCGGCGACGCTGGCGCGTGGCGCCGCGTGAAGCAGGCGAAGGACATGGCGCGCCCCGTGCTCATGGCGCGGATCGGGATCCACTACCGCATGCTATTCCGCGTCGATGGCCACACGCTCGAAGTCGTGGACGCGATCCGCCGCGCTGACCTGGAAACTACGCTCAAGCGCCTGCGAGCCGCCTGATGGTCCAGCGCGCTGCCCGCCAATGACGTCTTGAGACTCATGGGTGAATTCGCTAGCGTCGT
>DASXEF010000014.1:0-7497 GCA_036490255.1 Kofleriaceae bacterium | reverse complement strand
CAGGCGATCTTCATCATCTTCCTGGCGACGTTTTTTCAGATCGCGCTCGCGACCGCCGCCGCAGCTGCGAGCGTGCCGCGCGTTTACTATCGCGTCGCGAGCGAGCTCGCGATGACGCCGCGCGAGGTGCTGTTCCAGATCACGTTGCCGGCGATCCTGCCGCAGCTCGTGACCGCGCTGCGCGTCGCGATCGGCGTCGCGTGGATGGTCGTCGTCGCCGCCGAGATGATCGCGGTGCGCAGCGGTTTGGGCTTTCTGATCGTCGACGCGCGCAACGGCCTGCGCATGGACCTCGTCGTGTGCGGCATGATCGCGATCGGCGCGATCGGCATCGTGCTCGACCTCGCGTTCGCACGGCTCGCGCGGATCGAGGCGCTGCGCTGGGGCTCGGAAGGATGAGCGTGCTCGAGCTGCACGACGTCGGCTTCGACTACGGCAAGCTGACCGTGATCGACGGCCTCGAGCTCGTCGTCGAGCGTGGCGAGCTCGTCGTGTGCGTCGGTCCGTCGGGCTGTGGCAAGACCACGCTGCTCGCGCTGCTCGGCGGCCACTTGCAGCCGACGCGCGGCGAGCTGAACCGCAGCGGCGCCGCGCGCACGATCCATCAGAGCGGCGGCTTGTTTCCGTGGCTGACCGTGCGGCGCAACATCGAGCGCGGGCTGCCGCGCGGCACACCGCCCGGCACGAAAGTCGCCGAGTGGCTCGAGATCACGCGGCTGACCGAGTTCGCCGATCACTATCCGCATCAACTTTCGGGCGGCATGCGCCAGCGCGTCGAGCTCGCACGCGCGCTCGCGGGCGAGACCGATATCTTGTTGATGGACGAGCCGTTCTCGGCGCTCGATTATCAGACGCGAAATCGCATGCGCAAGGAGCTCGTCACCACGCTCGCCGATCGGCCGCGCACCGTCGTGTTCGTCACGCACGACATCGAAGAAGCGGTGCAGATCGGCGATCGCGTCGTCGTGCTCGGCGCGCGGCCGGCGAGCGTTCGTCGCGTGCTCGCGTTGCCCGGCAAGCGCTCGCGCCAGCCGGCCGATCCGGGCGTCGCCGAAGCTGAACAAACGCTGATGACGGAGCTCGGGCTCGCATGAAGGCGCGCGTCGCGCTCGTCACGCTGGCCGTGCTCGCGGTGCTGACGGTCGTCCACGACAAGCCGTGGTCGACATCGTCGCCGCCGGCGCCGATGGGCGAGCTCGCGGTCGGCTACCTGCCGGTGACGTGCCATTTGACCTGCCCGGTCACCGACTACGCGACGAAGACATCGATCACGAGCACGCGCTTCGTATCGCAGCTCTTCACCGATTTCCCGACCGTCGTCGAGGCGCTCAAAGCTCGCAAGATCTCGGCCACGTTCATCTTGGCGCCGCTCGCGATGGTGCTGCGCGAGCAAGGTGTGCCGATCCACATCGTCTATCTCGGCCATCGCGACGGCTCGACCGTGATCGTCGCGAAGAATTCGCCGGCGAAGTCGCTGCGCGATCTCGCGGGCAAGACGTTCGCGCGGCCGAGCCGATTTTCGAATCAGTACCTCGTGATCACGAAGCTGATGGCCGATCAGGGCATGGCGCCCGATGCGATCAAGTTCGTCGACATGGCGCCGCCCGACATGCCGTCGGCGCTCGCCGCCGGCGCGATCGACGCGTACTTCGTCGGCGAGCCGTATGCCGCGAAGGCCGAGCTCGACGGTACCGGCCGCGTGCTGTACTACGCGAAGGATATCTGGCCGCACTTCGTGTCGTGCGTGCTCGTCGTGCGCGACGAGCTGATCGCCGAGCATCCCGAGCAAGTGCGCGACCTCGTACGCGGCATCGCCGATAGCGGTGAGTGGGCGGAGCGCCACCGGCTCGACGCCGCGCGCGTCGCCGCGCCGTACTTTCACCAGGATCGCAAGCTCGTCGAGTACGTGCTGACCGAGCCACCCGATCGCGTGAGCTATCGCCAGCTCACGCCGAGCGACGACGACATGCGCGAGATCATGAATTACTCGCTCGCGGCGGGCATCTTGCGCCATCCGATCGAGCTCGCCGACCTCATCGATCGCCGCTTCATTCCCGACCACGTCGTCCCCGCCGACATTCGATGAAACCCGCGCCGCCGCGCGTTGTCTATCTCGGGTGCGGCGCCTGCTCGCGTTTCTCGCGGTGATCCCGGCGCTCGCGATCGCCGATGACGACGATCTCGCACCACCGGCGACGCTGATCTCGGTCCGCGCGACGCTCGACGGCGAGTTCGCGAACGTCGTCGTGCGCTACGACCTCGCGGTCCGCGGCGCGAAGCTGTGGCGCGACAGCTATCACTTGGATCTACCGTACGGCGGGGTGGTCACCGGTGCGACGGCGTTCGTCGACGGCACGCCGCACGCGCTCGAGCTACTCGACAAGCAAGCGACCGGCAGCGCACTCGATGCGCTCGGCAGCGGCAGCGATGAGGCCGGCGCGCCGTGGACGTTCGCGATCGACGACTCCGGCTATCACCGGAACCAGGTCGACGTCGAAGTCGGCACGCCGCGCTCGGCGCACGTCCGCATCGAGCTCGCGGTCCACGCCGGCACGTGCTTCTTCCGCGACACGCGCTACGTCGCGATCGATCCGGCGTGGGTTCCGCGCGCGAGCGGCGCGATTCGCACGACCGGCACGTCGCCGCTCGACGAGCTGTGCGGCGATCGCTACGAGCACGAGCCCGGCGCGTATCTGCCGCTCGCCGACGCGACGCTCGCGAAGCAAACCGGCGACGCGCGCATCGGCACCAGCGTCGATCGACTCGTGCTGACGTCGACCGACATCGTGCGCGTCGAAGTCGACGTTGCCGGGATGCTCGCGCCACTGCCCGACGATCTGTACACGGCGTTCGTGATCGACAACTCGCGCTCGCTGACGTCGCGCGAGAGCTGGGAGCAAGCGGCGCTGATCGCGTCGTATCTGAGCAAGGCGCCGGCGGCTCACGTGCAAGTGATCGCGTTCGATCGCCGCGCACGCGCGCTGTTGCCGAATTGGCTCGTCGCGTCGTCGGCGCGCGCGATGATCGCGAAGAGCCTGGAGCTGATCGTGCCGGCGAACGGCTCGAACCTCGACGTCGGGCTCGCCGAAGCCGAAGCGTGGCTCGATCGCGTGCACGGCACGAAGCGTATCGTCGCGTTCTCCGACGCGCGATTGCCGCATCGCCTCGCGCCCGGCGCGATCACGACGCCGCAAGGCATCGTCATTCACACCGTCGAGCTCGAGGGCAATGACGGCGTGCTCGAGCGCAACGACAACTCGCAGCTCGCGACCATCGCGCAGCGCACCGAGGGCGTCGGCTTCACGACGGCGCACGGCGATCTCGATGCCACGGTGCTCGTCCATCCGATCGAATTCGAAGATATTCACGTCGACGCCGCCGGCCGCACGCCGATCTCCGGCGAGGAGTGCAACGACCGAACGTTCGCACAAGGCACGAGCTGCACATGGATCGCGAGCGGTCGCGTCGACGCGCCGATTCACATCTCCGGCCGCGTCTGGGGCCACGAGATCGATCGCCAGATCTCGCCTAGCGACGCACACGCGGTGCAGCTCGCACGCGAGCTCGTCACCGAGTCGCTCGACGACAACCTGCAGGCCGAAGTGAACGTCGCCGCGCGCGCGGTCGACTCCGCGTGGTCGCTGTTCGCGACATGGGGCCAAGGCGGCTACGCGAATCGCGTCGAGGTCGGTATCGGCACCGGCGTGTTCGGCTGTGGCTGCGGCGGCAGCGGCGGCACCGGACGCTACGGCACGTCGGGCACGATCCTCGTGACCACCCCCGACTCGCTCCAGACGCAGCTCGAGCGCGCGACGCGACAGTGCGCGATTCCCGACGGCGGCGTCGACGTCGCGCTCGAGCTCACCGGCGACGAGATCGTCGACGTCCAAGCGAACCACGCGCTCGAACCGGTGAAGACGTGCGTGATCGAAGCGGTGTGGGCGACGAACGTGATCACCGGCGACAAAGAGCACCGCGGTGTCACCGTCCACCTGCGCTAGGTCGAGCGCCGCAAGCTGCGCCACGTCGCGAGTGCCCACGCTTCGTCGGCGAGCGAGCCTTTGCACGTCAGCACCGCGACTTCGGGCGCGACGGCGACCAGACCGTGGATGACGCGCACGTGATCTTCCGTGTGCGCTTCGGCGCGACCGACGCGCGCACCGTCGGTGAAGCGATCGATCACCGCGTGGCGCTCCGGCGCGATCGCGAGCAACGCGGTCGAATCGGTCGTGCCACCGGCGGTGAGGCTCTGGAACTCGATCGTGCGCTCGCCGTCGGTCGACCAGAATCGCTCGCCGTCGTCTTCGTAGCGGCCGGTGAACCCGCCCGGCAGCTGCACGACCCAGCCGCCCGCGAGCTCGACGTCCATGTCGAGCCGGCGATAGCCGATGGTGCCGCGCGCCTGGCCGTTCGCGAGCTCGCGATGCTTCGCGATCCGCTCGGGATCGGCGTTCATCCAATGCAGCAGCTCGGCCCACTCGGCGTACGGGATCGGCGCCGACGCATCGGCTTTGCGAACGGCGATGAGATCGCCGTCGATCGCTTCGAGCAGCGTCTGCTCGGCGTCGTCGATCGGCTCGCGCCACGCGACGTCGTGCCACATCTTCAGCAGCACGCGTGCGAGCACCGCACGCCCCGGCTTTGCCTCGAGCCACGGGAACACGTCGCTGCACTTCATCGGATCGGCGATCGCGGCTTCGCGCCAGGCGGCGTCGCGCGGTCCGAGCGCCGTGAGCACCGGCGCGTCGCTGATGAACGCGCGCTCGGCGGGGACGCCGATGCGGATCTGATCGTCGCCCGCGGCGGCGAGCTGGCTCGCGAGCCATTCGCACATCGGCCGGGTCGGATCGGGCGCATCGTCGGTCCAGGCGTATTCGAGCTCGCTCAACAGCGGCGCGAACCGGGCGAGCACGTGCGCGTGATACCCCGGACCGAGCGCGACGGTCTGCGCGCGCACGCGGAGCTCGCCGTCGCGATCGATCGACAGCTTCACCGGCGACGCCAGCTCGTGAAATTCGACCTCGGCCGTCCACGTGTCGTTTGCGAAGCCGGACCGGCGAAGCCCGAGCTTCTCGCTGCGCCGCAACAACCAGCCCAGCCGGTCGCCGACCTCTTTCGGATCGGGCGCCCTCCGGAACAGGCCCTTGCCCTTGGTGCTGCGCGCGCGGCGGTCGATGCCGAAGCTCACGCGCCGAGGATACGGTACGATGGCCGGGAGATGGGACGCTTGCTCACGTGTCTGGCGTGTGCGCTGGTGATCGCGCTGCCCGCACGCGCCGGTGCTGAGGAACCGAGCGCCGCGCAGAAGATCGCGATCACCGCAAAACCGTCCGTGGTCCGCGTCTGGGGCGCGTATCTCGGCACGTTCGATGTCGCCGGCAGCGAGATGCAGGAAGCGATCGGTGGCACGGGCACCGGTTGGTTCATGACGGCCGACGGCTACATCGCGACGAACGCGCACGTCGTCGCCGATATTCAGGCCGGCGATGCGGTTGCGAAGGACGCGCTGAAGAACAAGCTCCTGAAAGATCTCGACGCGAAATATCACGCCCAGCTCGCGAAGATGAGCGACTCGGCATTGCATCAGCTCGCCGATTCGATCCACCTCGTCGGCCAGGTCAAAGCGCTGCACTTCGTCGTGCTGCCCAACGGCGACAAGCTCGACTACGACGTCAAGCAGTTCGGCGCGCCCGGCACGGGCAACGACTGCGCGATCATCAAGGTCAAGATCGAGAACGCGCCGACGCTGCCGATCGGCGACTCGACGAAGTCGCAGGTCGAGGATCACGTCGTCGTGATCGGCTACCCCGGCGTCGCCGACATGCAGGACTTGCTCGACGAGAAGTCGCAGCTCGAGGCGTCGGTGACCGACGGCGCGATCAGCTCGCTCAAGCGCGCCACGACCGGCGAGCAGATCTTGCAGATCTCGGCGCCGATCACGCACGGCAACTCCGGCGGTCCCGCGATCGATCAGCACGGCAACGTCGTCGGGCTCGCGACGTTCGGCAACGAAAGCGAAGTCCAGGGCTTCAACTTCCTCGTCGCGTCCGCGACGCTGATGGAGCTCGTCAAGAAGGCGAACATCACGCCGCAGCCGAGCGACACCAACAAGGCGTGGTCGAGCGGCCTCGAGCACTACTGGCACGACGAGTACTCGGCGGCGATCAAAGACTTCGAGCAAGTCCAGATGCTGTTCCCGCAGCACTCGGAAGCGGCGACGTTCATCCGCAACGCGAACCAGGCGAAGAAGGACGGGAAGGAAAAGAAAGACGAAGGCGGCAGCGGCGCCGTCATCGGCCTCGTGATCGGCGGCGTCGTGCTCGCGATCCTGGCCGTCGTGATGATCCGCCGCGGTCGCCGCGCCGCGCCGCGACCCAACATGCCGATGCAGCCGAACATGATGCCGCCGCAGCCGTATCCGCAGCAACCGCAGCAAATGCCGCCGCCGCAACAACAGATGTACGGCCGCGCGCCGCAGCCGGGCCCACCGCAGCAGGTCGCGAAGACGATGGCGGTCGGGATGGGCCCGAACGGCTCCGGCGGCATCGCGCCGACGGCGTTCGGCTCGCTCGCGGTCGGCTCGTTGATCTGCACGCGCGGCTCGCTCACCGGCCAGCGGTTCTCGCTCAACCCGACCGGCGTGATCGTCGGTCGCCAGCCGGGGATCGCGCACGTGCTCGTCAACGATCACCGCGCGTCGGGCAAGCACGTCTGGATCGGGATCGAGAACGGCAAGCTCGTCGCGATCGATCAGGGCACGACGAACGGCACGTACATCAACGACATGTCGCGCGGCCGGATCACGCGGGCCGAGCTGCGCGACGGCGACAGCGTGATCGTCGGCGAGCCCGACTGCTGCACGCTTCAGGTCAAAGTTGGCGGCTGACGGCGATCCGTGGGTCGGCCGCGTCATCGACGGGCGTTACGCCATCGAGGCGGTGCTCGGCCGCGGCGGCATGGGCGTCGTGCTGCGCGCTCGCCACAAGTTCACGGGCTCGCTCGTCGCGGTCAAAATGCTGCACGCGGATCTGACGCGCGATCCGCAGATCGAAGCGCGCTTCTTGGCCGAGGCGCGCGCGTCGAACGCGATCGATCATCCGGCGATCGTCAAAGTGCTCGACGCCGGGCGCACGCGCGAAAGCGAGCTTTATCTCGTGATGGAGCTGCTCGTCGGTCAGCCGATGCGCTCGGCGGTGTCGCGCCGGCTCGGCCCGCCCGCGATCAAGCGCATCACGCTCGAGCTGCTCGATCCGCTCGGCGCGGCGCACGCGCGCGGCTTCGTCCATCGCGATCTCAAGCCTGAAAACGTCTTCCTGGCCGACCCCGACGGCGCCGTGAAGCTGCTCGACTTCGGCATCGCGAAAGTGCTCGACCCGTCGAAGACCGCGACGATCGGCACGCAAGCCGGCGTCGTGCTCGGCACCGTCGCGTACATGGCGCCGGAGCAGCTGCACGATGCGGCGAGCGTCGACGCGCGCGCCGATCTGTGGGCGCTCG
>DASXEF010001038.1:0-2391 GCA_036490255.1 Kofleriaceae bacterium | reverse complement strand
TGTCCTGGTTGTGCTTACTGCGTGCGGTGCGAGCCCGAACCCAGCTGTGACGCCCGGACACGCGGTCGCAGGCTATCCGGTGCGCCGGCACGCGCTCTCCGACGCGGAGCGCAAGACGCTCGCGCAGTCTCTCGAGTCGGCGGCTCCGGGCTGGACCATCGCCATCGACGAGATGGGGATGATCGATCACGCGACCCGCGCCGGCGAGCACGCGACCGCGATGACCGACGACGATCGCGCCGCGATCCTCGCGTTCGTGGCCGCGCATCAGGCGCTGCTCGGGCTCGACGCCGTGCCGCACGAGCTGCCGCCGGTCGACGCGAGCGGCCACGTGACGCTCGCGCAACCTGGTGGGCGCTCGCAGATCCAGCTGACCGCCTACGGCACGAGTGGCCACTGGCTGCCGGGCTGGCGCGACTGGCAGAAGCTCGACGACGACGCGGTTGCCGAGCCATACGTCGGGATCGACGGCACCGAGCGTTCTCGCGAGTGCTCGGCCAACGAAAATCGACCGTGCGACCCGGTCGGGCCGAACGATTGTCGGGGCCCGAGCTGGGGCCCCGAGCGCGCGATTCGCGTGAAACGCGGCGATCTGTGGGTCGCGCAGCACTACTGGTATCCGGTGCATCGCGCCGGATTCATCGAGATGCGTTACATCGCGGAGCTGCGCTCGATGATCGGATCGTGCGGCGAATACGGCGGCTCGATCCGCATGGTCAGCGTGAAGCTGCCGAGCTTCGTCGACGGCATCACTGGCGAGCCGATCGACGCGCTGTGATAGGTTCCGCGCCATGAAGTTTGCACAGCTCGCCGAGCAGGCTCTCGCCGGCACCGCGATCTCGCGCCCGATCTCGCGCGACGACGCGCGCGCGATCCTGCACGCGCATGCCGACGACATGCTCGCGCTGCTCGACGCCGCGTTCACGGTGCGCAAGGCGTACTGGGGCCGGCGCGTGTCGCTGCACGTGCTCGAGAACGCGAAGCTCGGTGCGTGCCCGGAAGACTGCGGGTTCTGCTCGCAGTCGAGCAAGCATTCGTCGCCCAGCGGCGAAGCGCCGATGAAATCGGTCGACGAGCTCGTCGATGCGGCGCGCCGCGCGTTCGCGACCAAGGCGAAGCGCTATTGCATGGTCACCGCGACGCGTGGACCGTCGCAGCGCGACCTCGACACGATCTGCGAAGCCGCGACGCGGATCAAAGCCGAGATGGACATCGAGCTGTGCGCGTCGCTCGGCATCTTGACCGAAGCAAAGGCGCAACGGCTCGCCGCGTCGGGCGTCGATCGCTTCAACCACAACCTCGAGACCAGCGAAGCGCACTACGCGAAAATTGTCTCGACGCACGCGTGGTCCGATCGCGTGAAGACCGTGCAGCTCGCGAAGGCGGCCGGCATGGACACGTGCTGCGGCGGCATCGTCGGTCTCGGCGAGTCGGAGAACGATCTGCTCGACCTCGCGTACACGCTGCGCGAGCTCGACGTCGATTCGGTGCCGGTGAACTTCCTCGACGCGCGGCCGGGCACGCCGCTCGCCGGCTATCCGCAGGTCGAAGCCGGCTATGCACTGCGCGCGCTGTGCATGTTCCGCCTCGTCCATCCGCGGACGGATCTGCGCGTCGCCGGCGGCCGCGAGCTCACGCTGCGCGCGCTGCAGGCGATGGCGCTGTATCCGGCGAACTCGATCTTCACGCACGGTTACCTCACGACCGGCGGCGCGACGGCCGAGAGCGATCACCGGATGATCCGCGATGCCGGCTTCGAGCTCGAGCTCGCGTCGGGCGAAACGATTCCCGCCGACCCCGATTCGGTGCGCGACGTGCGCCGCCTACCGATGTTCCAATAATGCGGATCGACAAGGTCTACACGAAGGGTGGAGACGGCGGCGAGACGTCGTTGATCGGCGGCGATCGCGTGTCGAAGGCGTCGGCGCGGCTCGAGTGCTACGGCACCATCGACGAGCTCAACGCGACGATCGGCCTCGTGATCGAATCGCTCGGCGCGTCGCAAGCCGGTCCGCATCTGACGCCGATCTTGCGCCGCGTGCAGAACGAGCTGTTCAACCTCGGCTGCGAGCTCGCGACGCCGGATCCCGAACGGCGCGCGAAGATGCCGCACGTCGAGCAGCGCCACGTCGACGGGCTCGAGCGCGACATCGACGCGGTCAACGATGACCTGCCGGTGCTGACATCGTTCGTGTTGCCCGGCGGCGGCTGGCCGTCGGCACACGCGCATCTCGCGCGCACCGTGTGTCGTCGCGCGGAGCGGCTCGTCGTCGCGCTTGCCGCACACGAAGATGTCGGTCCGCTCGGCGTGCAGTACCTGAATCGGCTCAGCGACGCGCTGTTCGTGTGGGGGCGCTGGTGCGCGCTCAAAGACGGTAACGCCGAGCCGCT
>DASXEF010000966.1:0-3414 GCA_036490255.1 Kofleriaceae bacterium | reverse complement strand
AAGAGATCGATCGTCAGCTTGTCGGGATCGCCGCCGACTTTCTCGAGGCACTGATAGATCGGCACCGTGCCGATCGGCACCGGCGAGTTGCGGACGATCCATTCGCGCGTCTCGTGGATGTTGTTGCCGGTCGACAAGTCCATCACGGTATCGGCGCCCCATTTGACCGACCAGCGCAGCTTGTCGACCTCTTCGCCGATCGTCGACGTCACGGCCGAGTTGCCGATGTTCGCGTTGATCTTCACGAGGAAGTTGCGGCCGATGATCATCGGCTCGCTCTCGGGGTGGTTCACGTTCGCCGGCAAGATCGCGCGGCCGCGTGCGATCTCGTCGCGGACGAATTCGGGATCCATGTTTTCGCGAATCGCGACGAACTTCATCTCGGGCGTGACGATGCCGCGCCGGGCGAAGTGCATCTGCGACTGGTTCGCTTCGCCTTTGCGCGCCGCGATCCACGCCTGGCGCAGCTTCGGCAAGCCGTGGTGCGGATCGCAGCCTTGTGGCCCACTCGTGTCGTAGACGTCGAACGCGGGCTCGCCGCCCGACAGCGCGATGCGCCGCATCGGCACGCTCATGCCGTCTTGTTCGACGAAGACTTTTTGCGACGCTGGAAAGCCTTCGATGGCCGGCAGGTTCGCAACGGGATCGGTGACAACTGGAAGCTTGGAACTCATGGTCTCTCCCTACGCCGGCATTATCCGGGTCAGGTTATTGGGGTCGCACGCGCGTCGTGCCTCTCAGCCTCGGGACGAAGCTCCCCCGCTATGTGCGACGGACCTTATGATGTAGATCTGTCGGGTGCAAGCGCTGGGTCGGCACCTGCTCTGCGAGTATCACGGCTGCAACCGCGAGCTCTTGAACCAGCCCGACGTGATCCGGAGCGAGCTGAATCGCGCGGTGACGTTGGCCGGCGCCACGCCGCTCCACGAGGTCGTCCACGCGTTCTCACCGCACGGCGTGACCGGCGTCGTCGTGATCGCCGAGTCGCACTTCGCGATCCACACGTGGCCCGAGCACGGGTTCGCCGCCGTCGATCTGTTCACGTGCGGCGAGACCGTCGATCCGTATCTCGCGTTCGATCACCTGCGGGGCGCCCTCGGCGCACAGTCGCATTCGGTCGTCGAGATTCGCCGCGGGCTCGTCCGCTGATGGATCTCCTCGTCCAGGGATTCGTCGCGTTCGCCGTGTTCGGCGGCGCGCTCGGCTTTGCGTTCTATCGCGCCGGCCGCCGTGCGAAGCAACGCACCGGCGACGGCGACCTGATCGTCGGCACGGTCAAGCAAGTCGGCGAGCTGCTCGTCGCACCACTTTCGGGAAAGCCGTGCGTCGCCTATCGAGCGGTCGCGCGCACGTACAGCAACAAGCGGGCTGACCCGCTGACGAACGCGTCGATGTTGCAGACCGCCGCGGTCGGCAGCCTTCGCTCGAAGCGCACGCTCGACGACGAGATCGCGACGACCGAGATGGTGCCGTTCACGCTCGTCACGAACGCCGGCGACGTGCTCGTCGACGCGACCACGTGCCAGCTGCTCGTACCGCAGCTGCCGCTGATTCCGCGCAAGCTCGAGCTCGAGCAACAATTCCTCGTGCGCATGGGCGTCGACGCGAGCGCGGCGAAAGCCGGCTTCAACGAGACCCGCATCGAGGTCGGCGCGAAGATCAAGGTGCGCGGCGTGCGTGGCGAGATGCGGCTCACCGGCGACGCCGCGCACCCATTGACGATCGACCGGGCGTGATCGAGCTGGCATGAGCATCGGCGACGCGATCCGCCAAGCGATGGCGCGCGCAGCAATGCGGCGCGGGTCCGCCACGTTGGCCGACGGAGAAATCGTCTCGCTGACCGGCACCGTCGTGCCGATCGGCGACGTGCTCGTCGCGCCGGTCTCCGGCAAGCCGTGCGTCGTGTTCACCGCGCAGGCGCGTATCTTCGTGGGATTCGGGCGCAACGGCCGACTCGTCGGCAAGCATGTCGAGGTCAAGGCGATCCCGTTCGAGCTCGTCGCGACATCCGCGCGTGTCGTCGTCGATCCCACCGAGCATCGGCTGCTGGTTCCGCTCTCGCCGTCGATCCCGCGATCGATCGAACGCGAGCTCGCGTGGGTCGACAGCGTCCGGCCGCCGTACGGCGACCCGAGCTGCGAAGAAGCCTGCATCGAGCCCGGCGCTCGCATCGTCGTCCGTGGCATCGCGCAGCGCGAGCTCGACGAGACGGCGACGGCCGAGACCGGGTTTCGCGAGCCGCCGACGCGGTTTCGCATCATCGGTGACCCGCGGCGTCCGGTCTTGATCGACCGCGCGTAAGCTGTCGCGGTGCACGTCAAGCCGATCCTGCGCTGGGTGTTGACCGTGTTCATGGTCGGCGCCGGCATCAATCACTTTCTGTCGCCCGCCGCGTACGTCGCGATGGTGCCCGCCGCGCTGCCGGCGCCGGCGTTGCTCGTGCAGATCTCCGGCGTCGCCGAGATCCTCGGCGGCCTCGGTCTGATCCTGCCGAAGACGCGCCGGCTCGCCGCGTGGGGGATCATCGCGCTGCTCGTCGCCGTGTTCCCCGCGAACATCAACATGGCGGTGAACGATCTGCCGCTCGGCACGACGCACGTCGCGAGCTGGCTGTTGTGGCTGCGCCTGCCGTTGCAGCTGATATTGATCGCGTGGGCCGCCTGGTTCAGGGACGTAGTCCAGTAGCGCAACTTCGATCGTCGAAGTAGCTGGATTTGCTCGGGGTACGAGGGACGGACTAAAGCGAGCGAGCCAAGCTAGCTGCGATCAAGCCGTCGAGCGATGGCGCACGAGCCGATTGCCGCCGACGCGCGTGCTCGCTTTAGTCCGTCCCTCGAGCACCGAATGATCACGCAGTCTTGCGCGATCGAAGTTGCGCTAATGGACTACGTCCCCAGGTGATCGAGCGACCGGAACGCATCGTCGAGCGCGGCCATCATCGTGGTCGCGTCGCGAAACCGATCATCGGGATTTTTCGAGAGCGCGCCGTCGACGAGCGCGTTGAGCTCGGGCGTGCTCCACGCGCCGCCTCTCGCGAACATGTCGACGCGCGGCGGCGGCGCCTTGACCTGCATGCGCATCTGCATCATCGGATCGGCGTGCTCGAACGGCACGCGACCGACGAGCATCTCGAACAAGATCGTCGCGACCGAGTAGAGATCCGTGCGGCCGTCGATCGCTTTGCCGGTCGCTTGCTCGGGCGACATGTACGCGGGCGTGCCGAACACGATGCCGGTCGTCGTGAGCTTCGCGCCGCCCATCGCGGCCTCGGCGTCGCCGATCAGCTTGACGAGACCGAAGTCGACGATCTTCGCGCGCTCCCAGCCGCCCATGTCGACGAGCATGACGTTCTCGGGCTTGAGATCGCGGTGGACCAGCCCGTTCGCGTGCGCGTGACCGACGCCGTCGAGGATC
>DASXEF010000903.1:0-21450 GCA_036490255.1 Kofleriaceae bacterium | reverse complement strand
CGCTTCGGCGACGAGCTTCGGTCGGCGCTCGACGTAAAACGAATAGCTGCCCTCGTAGAGCCGCACGACGCCGTCGGGGTCGAACGCGAGGATGCCGGTCGCGACGCGATCGAGGAACCAGCGATCGTGCGACACGATCAGCGCGCAGCCCGGAAACTCGAGCAGGCCGGTCTCGAGCGCGGACAGCGTCGGCAGGTCCAAGTCGTTCGTCGGCTCGTCGAGCACCAGCAGATTGCCGCCGCGGCGCAGCAAGCGCGCGAGCTGCACGCGATTGCGTTCGCCGCCCGACAGCTGGCCGATCTTGGAATCGGCGACCGAGTCGGGGAATGCGAGCGCGCGCAAGAAGCTGCGCACGTGGACGCGGCCGGTCGGCAGATCGACGTAGTCGTAGCCGTCGCCGACTTCTTCGATCACGGTGAGCTCGTCTCGCAGCTCGCTGCGGCCTTGTTCGAAATATGCCGGCCGCGTGTTGATGCCGAGCGTGACGGTGCCGGAATCGGGCGGCACTTCGCCGAGGATCGTGCGGATCAGCGTCGTCTTGCCGGCGCCGTTCGGCCCGACGATGCCGATCCGATCGCCGGGCTTCATCACGAGCGTCAGATCCTTGAACAGCTGCTTGCCGGCGAGCGACTTGCTGACGCGATCGAGCTCGACGATCGTCGAGCCGAGCCGCGGCCCGCTCGGCAGCTCGAGCTTCATCGTCGGGCCCACGACGTCGTCGATGCCCGGCGCCGCCGCGACGCTGGCGTCGAACCGATCGATGCGCGCCTTGGCCTTCGTCGAGCGCGCCGGTGCGCCGCGGCGGATCCATTCGATCTCGCGGCGCACGAATGCGGCGCGGACACGTTCGGCTTCGGTCTCGACCGAATGTCGCATCGCCTGCGTGATCAGGAACTCGGCGTAGTCGCCTTCGTACGTGTACGCCTTGCCGCGATCGACCTCGACGATGCGCGTCGCGACGCGATCGAGAAAGTAGCGATCGTGCGTGACGACGATCAACGCGCCGGGCCACGCGGCGAGCCGCGCCTCGAGCCACTCGATCGTGCGCGCGTCCAAGTGGTTGGTCGGCTCGTCGAGTGCGAGCACGTCGGGTTTCGCGAGCAGCGCGCGGGCGAGCGCGACGCGGCGGCGCTCGCCGAACGACAAGTTGCCGACGATCGCTTCGAGCGGCGGCAGTTGTAACGCGGCCGCGACCGTCTGCAGCTCGTGCTCGGCGACGCCGTCGCGGGCGAGTGACGCGCGCACCGGCTTCGCGAGATCGAGCTCGGGCTCTTGCGCGACGTACTCGAGACGCAATCCCGTCCGCCACGTGACCGCGCCTTGATCCGGTTCCAGACCAGCGCCGACCATCATCTCGAGCAGCGTCGACTTGCCGGCGCCGTTCGCGCCGATCAAACCGATGCGATCGCGCTCGTGCACCGCGAACGACACGCCCGACAACACGCGGCGGTTGCCGAAGTGCTTGTGGACGTCTTGCACCGTGACGATCGCGGACACGCGCGCATAGTACTGGTACCGTGCGCGAGATGGCCGCACGCGAGGCTCGTATCGGACCGTGGCTCGTCGCGGCCGGCGCGGGTTTGTGGGGAACCGAGAGCGCGTGGCGGATCCCGCTCAATCACTTGTTCGAGGCCGACGTGCTCGTGTTCTGGGAGCACGTCGTGCTCGTCGCGATCGCGCTGCCGTTCGTGTTGCCGCGGCTCGGCGAGCTGCGCCACGTCAGCGCGAAAGCGCTCGGCTGGCTCGCGTTCTCCGCGGTGGCAGGCTCGGCGGTCGGCGCGGTGCTGTTCACGCTCGCGCTGCGCGACGGCAACCCGACCGTCGTCAACGTCGTGCTCAACATCCAGCCGGTGCTGTCGACGACGGCCGCGTGCTTGCTGTTCGGCGATCGACTCGCCAAGCGCTTCTTCATCTGGGCGCCGGTCGCGGTGATCGCCGGCATGCTGCTCGTCGGCGTCGTGTCGTCTGACTTCTCGTTTCACGTCGACACCGGGATCATCTACGCGCTGATCTGCGCGCTGTTCTGGGGCTTGTCGACGGTCGCCGGCCGCGGCGTCATGGTCGAGATGTCGCTGCCGCTCGCCGCCGGCTTGCGCGTGATCGGTGGCCTAGCGTGCATGACGATCATCGTCGGCGCGCACGGCCTGTTGCATGCGAGCACGCTGTGGCCCGCCACCGCGAGCGCCGACAACGTGTCGGCGATCTTCTATCTCGTCGTCCTCGCGGGCGCGTCGGGTTGGGTCCCGCTCCTGCTCTACTTCCAGGGTCTGCAGCTCACGCGCGCGTCGACCGCGGGCTACTTCGAGATGATGCAGACGCTCGTCGCGGTCGTCATCACGTGGGGCTGGTTCGGCGCGTCGCTGACGGCGCTGCAAGTCGTCGCCGCCATCGTGCTCATCGGCGCGGTCGCGATGGTGCAACGCGCGCAAGAAGCGACGGCGTTGCCGCCGCCCGAGCCGGCGCCGCCCGAGGCGCGCGTCGTGACGAGCTAACGCAGCACCGTCGCGAGCAATGCCGCATCCGCACCGAACGTGCCGGCGAGCATCGGCGCCGCCGCCGTCGGATCGACATACGCGCACGCGGCCGCCGCTTCGTAGCCGCTGCCATCGCACGAGCCCTCCTGGAACGCGCGGGCGAGCGCGGCGCGTACGTGATCGGCGAGTGCCGCGCGCTCACCGACCCAGAAGTTGGCGAGCGTCGGCAGCTCGGCGCGGGTCGGCGTCACGCCGGCGTCGGCGTTGTCGATATCGGTATCGTCGCCGGAGCGCGTGAATGCGGCCGCTTCGCTCGCGCCGACGCCGAGCGGCTCGATCGCAACGTGCAGCGCGCTCGAGTAGGTGCCGGTACGTTCGGTCGCTGCGTAGTCGAGCGAGCGCGGCACCTCGCGATGTAGCTCGATCGGCTCGTCGACGAAGCCATCGTGCGGCTCCCATGTCTTCACCGAGCCGGTGTACGTCTCGTCGTCGGTCCACGTCGCGGTGCGCGTGACGGGATGGCCCGACATCTCGGCGTCGATCGTGCCGGTGATCGTCGCGTGCAGCGGCGGTGCGCCGGCGGCGAACCACGGCGACGCGCGCAACGCGGCGTCGAGCGCGGTGGTGGTCGCCGCGCGATCATCGCTCGCGACATCGCCGTCGACGACGATCGAGCCGAAGCGATCGGGAAGCGCGAGCGCCACACGCGTGATGCCGAAGTGCGCGCAGTAGCGCGATGCGAGCCGGCTCGCGTACGGCGTCGACGCGTCGAGCGCGTTGCACGTCGCGACGCCCGCATCGTGGATCGACGCGCGGATCGCCGTGGCGCGATCGGCGAGCTCGGGCCGCGCGAGCAATGCCGCGTACGTTTGCTCGCGCGCTTCCGACGCGAGCGGCGAGCCGGCACTCGCGACATCGGCGACGACGAGCCCACCGACCGTGACGACTTCGGCGTGCAACGCGGCGGCGAGCTCGCGATCGCTGGTCGCCGGCTGCGCTAGCGATTGCGCGAGAGCCGTCGCGCGATGTGCGAGATCGAGTGCGTGTGGCGCGCTCTCCAGCGACTGGCGCAACATCGAGTCCGGCGACTGCGCGCCGACGGTGGCGCAACCTGCGAGCGCGAAGCACAAGGCGAGACACCGCATGCGACCAACCTGCGTCGGATCAACAGCGCGTCAACGCTGGTGCGCGTTGCGAACCGTGAAGGTCGGCCAGTCGCAAGGCTGGAGCGGCACGTTGCCGACGACGGATCGATCCGCGTCGTGATCGCGCTCGCTTTAGTCCGTCCCTCCGACGTGTAACGATCTCGCGAACTTCGGCGATCGAAGTTGCGCTAATGGACTACGTCCCTAGTAGTCGAACTTGCGCATGAAATGGTCGTTGTAGCCGTCGGGATGCTTGACCAGGTAATTCTGGTGGTAGTCCTCGGCGCGCACGAACGTCGTCGCGGGCTCGATCCGCGTGACGACCGGGTTGTTCCACTTGTGGCTCGCGTCGACCTTCGCTTTGACTTCCCACGCGACGCGCGCTTGCTCCGGCGACGTCACGAAGATCTCCGAGCGATACTGCGTGCCGACGTCGTTGTTCTGGTGATCGAGCTGCGTCGGATCGTGGCCGCGGAAGTACCAGTGCAGCAGCAGATCTCGATACGAGATCACTTTCGGATCGAACACGATGCGCACGGATTCGGCGTGGCCGGTCGAGCCGCTCGACACGTCCTCGTAGCCGACGTCGGTCGCCTTGCCGCCGGCGTAGCCGACCTCGATCTTCAAGATTCCCGGCGCCTGGCGCATCACGTTTTCCATGCCCCAAAAACATCCGCCCGCGACGATCGCGGTTTCTTGCTGGCCGCTCGGCGTGAACGGTTTCGGATCCGCCGCGGCCGCGTGCTCGGTCGAGCAGGCCGCGAGGGCGAGCGCGGCGAGAAGCGTCTTGTGCATCATGGTTAGTGTACGAGCGAACGACGTGGTCGGTTACAGCCGCCCAACTGCTTGATACGATGCGCGAAGTGCCCGACCTGCTCGCCATCGTCAGCAAGGCCGTGTTCGAACGCGACGCGCGGGGCGTGACGCTCGGCGACGTCTGGCCGGTCGATCGCTACACCAGCGCGAACAAGGCGCTCGCACCGCTCGCCTCAACAGAAAGCGACGGCGGACGAATTTTTCTCGTCACCGTGCGGCCGCCGAACGAGCAGCTGTGGCTCGTCGGCGTGCTCGATTCGCCGCGGTTCGACGGCACCGCGTGGCTCGCCGACGCGAACGACACGCCGGCGACGAACATCACCGCGCTGCGCAAGACGATCGTGTTCGAATCCGGCAAGGGTATGCTGCAAGATCGCGGCACGCTCGGCATGAGCTTGCAGATGCCGCGCGTGCTCGCGGCGAGCGACGTCGAGCAGATCTTGGCGACGGTCGCGAACCCGCTCGCGAAGACGTCGCCGAGTCAGCCCGCCGTCGCGACGCGAAAGCCGGCCGCGCGCGTGATCGGCCGCAGCTACGAGATCATTCGCGAGCTCGGTCGCGGCGGCATGGGCGTCGTCTACGAGGCGCGCCATCGCGAGACCGGCCGGCGCGTCGCGGTCAAAGAGATCGCGGTCGGCAACGACAAGAAGCTCGTCGATCGCTTCGCCCGCGAAGCCCGCGCGACCGCGGCGGTCGATTCGCGTTACGTGCCGCCGGTGCTCGATGCCGGCGGCGATCCGAATCCGTATCTCGTCATGGAGCTGCTCCACGGCATGGACCTGCAGGCGTATCTCGACGAGCACGGCCCGCTCGCCGAAGACGTCGCGCTGCGGATCGCGGCGCAGGCGTGTGCGGGGCTCGTGCGCGCGCATGCCGCCGGTGTCGTGCATCGCGACATCAAGCCGGCGAACTTGTTTCTCGCCAAACGCGACGACGAGCTCGTCGTGCAGCTGCTCGATTTCGGCGTCGCGCGCGTCAAAGAAGAGCTCGCCGCGCAATCGAATCACTCGCTGACGCTCAGCGGCGTGATGCTCGGGACGCCGCTGTACATGTCGCCCGAGCAAGTCGTCGCCGGCGCGAAGGCGCTCGATCACCGCACCGATCTATGGTCGCTCGCGGTCGTGCTCTACGAGGCGTTGACCGGCGAGACGCCACACAGCGACGCCGAGACGCTCGGCGGCCTGATGGTCTCGATCTGCGGCAAACCCGCCAAGCCGGTTCGCGAGCTCGCACCGACGGTCAGCGAGCCGGTTGCGGCGATCTTGGCCAAGGCGTTGGCCCTCGATCCCGAGCGTCGCTATGCAAGCGCGCAGGAATTCTACGAGGCGCTGGAGTCTCAACTGCCTTTCGGTATGAAGCTTGAAATCTCGCTGATCTAGCCGTGATTAGGTGGCGAGTGTGGTCGCCACCTGCTCACGACTGACGTCTGCAACCCATCGAGATTCTAGTGGCACGACGTGGTCCGACGCGTGCACACTTGTCGCGACATGTCGAAGGTCGAGTGTACGGCGGTCAACGAGCTCGTCGATTTCGCTCGCTCGAAGCCTCTGGACAGCGACGACGGCGATGCCGACTTGTTCGGCGGATTCGGCAACGCCGCGCCTGCGGCTCGGTTGCGCGGCACGCCACCACCGTCGCTATTCGAGATGCCGGCGCCACCGCCGCCGCCGGCTCCCGTGCCGCAACCGATCGCGCAGCCTTCACCGCAGGTGCGCAAGCAGCTCGCGCAACACGCCGCCCGCGCGATCGCGATCGCGCCGCTCCATCTCGGCACCGATGATTCGGCATCGACGTCGCACGTCGCGCGCTACGTCCCGCTGTCGACGCTCGGCCGCCGCTTCGCGATGCCGCTCGCCGGGCTCGTCGGGCTCGGCATCATCGCGGGGATCGCGTACACGCGCCTCGCGCATCACGGCTCGACCACGCCTGCTGCACCCGCGCCGATCGTCGCGGCCGCGCCGGTTGCCCCGACGGTCGTCACGCCGGTCGTCACGCCCGCCGATACGACCGCACCGAAGCTCGTCGACGTTCGCCTCGAGTCGACGCCGCCCGGCGCGACCGCGACGTTGTTGTCGAACGGCGTATCGACGCCGCTCGGCTCGACGCCCGTCGATACCTCGATCGATCCGACGAAGCAGTACGACGTCGTGTTCGCGCTCGCCGGCAAGCCGTCGCAGGTCGAGCACTTCGATCCGAGCAAGACGCAGCACGTCGAGGTCGCGTTCCCCGACGCGCCCGCGGCGGCTGCCGTCGCCGTCGCCGACGCGAAACCCGCGAAGGCGTCGCATCACAGCAAGCACGCGCGCGTCGCCGCGGTTGCCGCACCTGCGCGGTCGTCGAAGTCATCGAAGTCGTCGAAGAACATGCCGTCGCTCGCGACGCCGGATTTCGGCGACTCGCCGGCGCCGACCAAGTCGTCGAAGTCATCGAAGTCGTCGAACGCCACCGACGACGGCGGCAACGGCTCGCTCGCGATCACGTCGTCGGCGCCCGCCGCGATCTTGCTCGACGATGCGAACACCGGCTTCATGACGCCGCACACGCTGAGCGTGCCCGCCGGCCATCACAACATCCGCTTGATCGCCGCGACCGCGCACGTCAACAAGCTCGTGCAGGTCGACGTCAGCGCGCACAAGACGACGCACGTCAATCCGTTCTAGTGCGCTCGGCGCTGGCTGTAGTCTTCGCGCTCGCGGGAGCGTGCGGCGATAACCTCGCGCCGCGTGCGGTCCCGCTCGAATCGGGCCCGGCGACGATCACGTTCACCGATGGTGCGCTCGTGTTCGCGCGCGGCCAGACACTGCTGACGCTGCACGCCGATTCGTTCGAGGCCGGCACCGTCGACGATCTCGATAGCGGCGACAGCTTCGATCCGTACTTCGTGTTCACGGGCATGCCGCCGGCGACGTTGAATTGGCGGATCGGCAGCGCGCTGCGCGTCGAATCGTCGACCGAGAATGCGCTCGTGCTGGCGGTCGATGCCGACGGCGTGACCGCGCACGTCACGATCGCGCCGGCCGCGCCGGGTTGCTTCACGCTGACGTACGCGGCAACAACGACCACGAGCCAGTCGGTCGCGATCTTGCGCGTGCACCCCGACGCCGACGCGAGCGAAGCGTTCTACGGGCTTGGTGAATGGGGCGATTCCGTCGATAGCCGCGGCAAGCTGCGACCGATGCAGATGGAAGCGGATCTCGATTCCGAATCCTCCGACGACGAAGCTCACGCGCCGGTGCCGCTGATCATCGGCACGCGCGGTTGGGGCGCGTTCGTGCCGAGCGATCGCGCGGGCGCGTTCGACGTCGCGCGGCAATCGAGCACGCTGATCGACATCGCGTTCGCGACCGCCGGCGATCCGCTCGTCGTCGATCTGCTCTCGGCAGATCAACCGATCGACGTGCTGCACGAATACTTCGCGCTCGCCGGCGCACCCGCACTTCCGGCACCGTGGGCGTACGGACCTCTGCTTTGGCGCGACGAGAATTCGAACCAGAGCCAGGTCATCGACGACATCAGCCAGATCCGGTCGCGCCATCTGGCGGCGAGCGGGATCTGGTTCGATCGGCCGTACGCGACCGGCGTCGAGACGTTCGATTTCGATCCCGCGAAGTTCGACGATCCGCCGACGATGTTCGCCGCGTTGCACGCCGCCGGGTTGCGCTTCGGCGTGTGGCACGCGCCGTACGTCGCGCCGGCGAGCGCGAGCGCGGACGCCGCCGGCATGCAGAACGCGTACGCGACGATGAACGATTACTTCCCACCGACGACCGGCGTGCTGCTCAACTCGTGGAGCGCGCCGATCGACTTCACGAACCCGGCCGCCTACGCGTGGTGGCAGCAGAATTTGGCCGCGTACACGCAAGCGGGCGTCGAGGGGTTCAAGCTCGACTACGGCGAGGACGTCGTCGTCGGTTTGCTCGGCGCGCGCGCGCCGTGGAAGTTCGCCGACGGCAGCGACGAGCGAACGATGCATCGCGGCTATCAGCTGCTGTATCACCAGATCTATCGCGAGCTCCTCGATCCAAACGGCGCGTGGATCCTCGCGCGCACCGGTCGCTGGGGCGATCAAACGAACGGCGCGATCATCTGGCCCGGCGATCTCGACGCGTCGTTCGCGAACGCCGGCGACGATGCCGGCGGCGGCAAGACGTTCGTCGGTGGCTTGCCCGCGGCGGTGATCAAAGGCCTCACGCTGTCGGCGTCGGGCTTCGCGTTCTACGCGTCGGATACCGGCGGCTATCGCGCATCGCCCGCGTCGGAAGAATGTTGGGTGCGCTGGGTCGAAGCGAACACCGTCGCCACCGCGATGAACATCGGCGACGCGTCGAGCATGCAGCCGTGGGAAAATCGCAGCACGGATCTCGCGACGTACGCGCAGTACACGGCGCTGCATCTCGCGCTGTTCCCGTACGCGTGGACGTACGCGCAGCAACTGCCGCAGACCGGCCGGCCGATCGCGCGACCGGTCGGGCTCGTGTATTCGCTCGCGACCCAGCCGAGCGACGAGTATCTGTTCGGCGATTCGCTGCTCGTCGCGCCGGTCGTGACCGCGGGCTCGACGACCCGCAGCGTCGTGTTTCCGCCCGGCACGTGGCTCGATTGGTGGACCGGCGCTGCGATCGCCGGCGGCGCGACGCAAACGATGACGGCCGACCTCGCGACGCTGCCGCTGTATCTCCAAGCCGGCGCGATCATCCCGATGCTCGATCCGTCGATCGAGACGCTCGCACCGTCGACCGACGGCACGCGTTCGTTCGCGAACGATCCGGGCGCGCTCGTCGTGCGCGTCGCGCCGGGCCCGGCCTCGAGCTTCTCGCTCTACGACGGCACCGAGCTCGAGCAAGCGCCCGGCTCGCTCGCGTATCGACCCGGCGCGAGCTTCGGCGAAGGTGCGCGGTTCGAGCTGATCGCGACCGCGATGCCGGCGAGCGTGCACGCGAACGGCGTCGCGCTGATGCAGGCCGCGAGCTACGACGCGCTCGTCGCGGCCGGAACCGGCTGGTACTGGGAAGCGGCAACCGGCGGCACGTTGTGGATCGCCGTGCCGGGCGCCGCGACGATCACGGTGCCGTAGCGTTGTCGTCGGGTGCCGGCGGTGGCGCGGGCGGTGCCGCAGGATCTCCGCTGCCACCGCCGTTGCGGGCCTCGCGTTGCGCGCGGAATTGCTCGCGGCGCGCCTTCATCGCGGCTTCGAGCTCGTCGGCCGAGATGTCGCCGTCGTGGTTCGTGTCGATCGCCGCCGGATCGTCGAAGTGCATGCGGCCCTGCGCGTTCTTGACCTCGTCGTACGAGACCTTGCCGTCGCCGTCCGCGTCCAATCGCGCGCGCGCTTTCTCCGCGCGTTGCTTGAACATCGCCTCGCGCTCCTCGTCGGTCATCGCGCTGCCGTTCCAATCGCCGCGATGATGGCGAAACCCGCGCTCTTCGGGCAGCGACGGCGCGTTCGAGCCTTCGACCTCGTTCGGTAGCGCCGGTGCGACGCGAGCCGTCGGCCGAGCGCGTTGCGCGGTGGTGTCGGGCGAATCATCGCCGGCGGCCGGTGCCGGCTTGTTGTTCGACGACGACTTGCACGCCGCTAAAACGAGCATGAGCAGAACGAGGCGCTTCATGACTGCAATCTACGACGCCCACCGACGGCATGCAGGCCTGAACACATTTAGAAAAACGTACGTCAGCTTTGCCCCGCAGCTTCGAGCACTTCGACGTCGCGCGGATCGAGCTCGAGCGTCAGGCTCGCGAGATCTTGCGACATGTGCTCGGTGCTCGTCGTGCCGGTCAGCGCGATCATGCCGAGCCGGCGCGCGAACGCGAAGATCAGCTGAGCCGTGGTCACGCCGTAGCGCTGCGCGATCGCGCGCACGTCGCGATCGTGCTGCACGACGTCGCGGTTCGCGGTGAGCAGCGAGAAGCCCTGGTACGCGATGCCGTGGCGCGCGCACACGGCGCGCACATCGCGGTCCCAGCCGCGCGACGCGTAGCAGCGGTTCTGCACGAACGCCGGCGGAACACGCGCGATCGCGACGAGCGCCTCGACTTGCTCGGCGGTCACGTTGCTCGCGCCGATCAGCGGCACGCGCAGCGCTTCGATGCCGCGCCACGCGGCGACGTCGTCGGCGTGCAAGCCGATCCGCTGCGACGGCCCGTGCAAGACGACGCTGTCGATGCGATCGGTCTGCAAGTGCTCGAGCGACGTCTCGAAGCTCTGCGCGACCTGCGTCTCGACCGGCGCGTTCGCGTCATAGGGCAAGCGTTCGTCTTGACCGGCGACATGCGTGAACTTGGTCTGCACGAACAAGCGATCGCGCGGCACGGCGGCGATCGCGCGACCGACCGCGACCTCGTCGTAATGCTTGCGCTGGTTCGCGGTGTCGATCGCGACGAACCCGGCGGCGAGCGCCTGCTCGACGAGCATCGTCGTCCGCGATTCCTTCCACGCGGTGCCGTAGAACATGTCGGGCACGGCGATGCCGCGGAGCTTCACGATTTGTCCTCGAGCTCGAGCGCTTCTTCGGCTTCGAGCCGGTCGCTCGCACGCCGCACTTCGCCGGCGATGCGGCCGCCGCAATGCGGGCACTCGGTCGCATCGCGCTTCACGAACGTCGCGCACGACGCGCAGCGAAAGCGCTTGAACCGGCTGCCGTAGACCGAGCCGGCGACGATGCTCGCGACCCCGACGCCGATCGCGACGAGCGGCGCGCCGAGCACGACGATCGGGATCGACACGAGCGCGCCGTAGAAGCCGTGCTCGACCGCGCGCGAGCCCGCGGGCGTGCGAAACACCGGCCGACCGAGGTTGGCCCGTACCAGATCGCGCTCGGCGTGCTGGCCGCTGGTGATCGCGGTGCGTGGCTCGGCGGGCCGCACCGGCGGAGTTTCGGCATCGACGTCGCCGAGCGCGAGCAACTCGACGAGCGCGGTCTCGTGATCGTCGAGCACGTCACACCATGCGGCGACGAGCTCGCGCTGGCTCGCATGTAGCGTGTCGAGCTCGAGCACGTCGTCGCGCACGGTCGCCTGCACTGCGAGCGCGAACGCGAGGTCCTGCCACGGCAAGCCGCCCGCGCACGCCATCTGATGCGCGTGGATCGCGGTGTTGCCGAGATTCTCGCCGGCCGAGCGGTCGTGCAGCGCGGCGTTCGCGGCGAGCACGCCGAGCCCGAGATACACCGTCGCGAGCGAGCCGAGCGCGGTCGACACGTCGCCGCCCGCGGAGCGGAACGGATGGCCGTCGCTCGCACAGCTCGTCGCGAACGCGTGACCGATCGCGTGGCTGACGATGCCGGCGACGTCGTCGTTGCCGATCGAGGTCAGCGCGAACGCGAACCGCGCGTGGTCGGCCTGCACGAGCGCGAGCTTGGTATCGCGCAATAGCTGGCGCTTCGGCGACGTCGGCTGGCGCATGTCCTCGACCGCGAGCTCGACGTCGAGATACGCGTGCCACGCGACGCGACCGATCACGCGCGCGACGCCATCGCGCGTTTCCTGCCACGGCTCGGGAAAGCTCGCCGCACGCGCCGCGACGACCGGGCCGCGCGCGAATCGCCACGCGCCGCCTGCTGCGACGAATGCCGCGAGATCGCGGACGAGCTGTTCGCGCCGCGCCGAGAGCGGCCACTCGGGTGCGTCGGTCATCGGCTCCTCGGTCGTTCGGCGATCGTCGCCGCCGGCGCTGCGCGCGTCAGCTTCGGCGCGGGCGCCGCGGCCGTCGCGGCTTCGGGCGTCGACGTCGCGGTCACGCGCAGGCTCTGCCACCACGCGACCGCTTGCGCGTGCGTCCACGCGTGCTCGTCGGGGATCATGATCGCGCCGAGCATCTCGGCGAGCGCGCGCGCGTCGCGCGGGCGATCTTCGGGCCGCTTCGCGAGGCACGCCGTCACGATGCGCTCGAGGTCGACCGGCAACCAACCGCGCACGGCGGCGCGCAAGTCCGGAATCGGATCGCTGACGTGGATGCGAATGAGCTGATCGCCGCTCGCATCGGGATAGACCTCGGCGCCGGCGAGCAACCACCACGCGACGCAACCGAGCGCGTAGAGATCGCCGCGCGCGTCGAGGGCGCCGCCGGTCGCCTGCTCGGGCGGGATGTAGCCCGGCGTGCCGACGACGGAGCCGAGCTCGGTCAAGCGCTCGCCGGTGCTCGCGATCGGCGCCGGCGCGACGATCGCCATCGGCAGCTGCGGATCGGCGAGGTTATGCGCGATGCCGAAATCGAGCAGCTTGATGATGTCGACCTCGTCGCCGAATCGGCACACGAACAGGTTCGCCGGCTTGATGTCGCGATGGAGCAACCCGGCGTCGTGCGCTTCGGCGAGCGAGCCGCACGCTTGCATCATCAAATGGATCACGCGCGCGGCCGGCTGCGGGCCGTGCACGCGGACGAGCTGCGCGAGGTCGACGCCCTCGAGCAACTCCATCACGAAGAAGAACGAGCCGTCGTCGGTGACGCCGTAGTCGTAGAGCTCGATCGTGTGGCGCGAGCGCAGCGTCGCGAGCGTTTGCGCTTCGCGGCGAAACCGCTCGTGGATCAGCGCCGCGTGCGACGGATCGACGATCGCGTCGCGGCGGACGAGCTTGATCGCGGCTTGCCGCGCGAGCAGCTGATGCTCGGCGCGCCAGACCTCGCCCATGCCACCGGCGCCGAGCTTCGCGACGAGCCGATAGCTGCCGAGCTCGTCGGCGCGTTCGTTCGCCGACTTGGCTTCGGCGCGCGCGATGCCGACCGCGCGGCGCATGCGCAACAGGTTCCACGCGAAGATGATCGCGACGCCGACCGCGATCAACAACGCGGCCGCCGACGCTGCGATCGCCTGCTTGCCCAACCGCCGCGTCGCGCCGAGCAACACGCGCTCCGGCACGAGCGTCGCGAGCTCCCAATCGATCGGCGCCGCGGTATTCGCGCGCGTGCCGCCGACCGCCGCGATCGATGCGAGATACGCGCCGTCGCTCGCTTCGAGCCGCACGAACTGCTGGTGCTCGTTCGCCGGCAGCGTCGGCAGCGCCGCGAACAGCGCGTCGACCGCGGGCGCGTGAAAGTCGTGATAGTCGAGCAGGCGTTGTTGCTCGATCGCCGCCTTCGGGATCGCGACCGCCGGAAACGCCAGGATCGTCCCGTCGCGCGTGAACACGATCGTCGTGGCCTCGTCGATCGGCGGCCGGCCGATCGCCGCCGACAGCTCGTCGACGTTGTAATCGATCGTGTCGACCGCGACGAGCGCACCGTCGACGTAGATCGGCTCGGTGACCGTGACGCCGGTCTTGTGCGACGTCGAGAACGCGTGCGGCGGCATCCACACGCGATGCTTCGCGGCGATCGCGGCGGTGTAATGCGGCCGCGTGCGCGCGTCGTAGCTGCTCGCCGCGACGCCGGCGACGTGCTGGCCGCCGGTGTAGCTCCAATCCGTGCGCACACCGTCGGCGCTGCGATCACCGGTGCGCAGCTCGCCGGTCGGCCCATCGTAGAACGTCGACCACAGCGCGCCGGTCGGAAACGCGATCGCGATGTTCGCGATCCCGGGTCTAGCGACGACGAGATCGTGCAAGCGCTGCATCGCATCGGGCGTGGCGAGCGTCGCGTTCGCGACCAGGCGCATCGTCGCGAGCACCGGATCGGCTTGGTCGAGCGTGACGGCGACGTCGCGCTGGACCTGGGCCGCTTGCGCGATCAGCTGGCGCCGCGCCATCGATTCGGCGCTCTCGCGGGTCGCGCGCTGGCCGAGCAGCAGCACGGCGATGCCGACGCCTATCACGAGTAACGGCACGACCACGACGACGCTCGCCGGCGATGCCACCCAGCGCGCGAAGCGTTCCGCCCGCTCGTCGCTCATGTTAGCTATGCTCGCACAATGGACGCGCGCACGCTCGGTCAGTTCGTCGAGCAAGAGCACGTGCTCGACGATCTCGCCGCGATGATCGCCGAGATCAACGACCGCGCCGGTCGCGAATCGAAGCGGCTCGGCAAGGTCTCGTGCCTGACGTGCACCGCGACGAAGGCGTGCTGCAGCTCGCTCGTCGTCGCGCGGCTCTACGAAGGCATCGTGGTCGCCGCGCAGCTGCGTCGCGAATCGCGCGATACGCCGGAGCTGCGCGCGCAGCTCGCCGATGCGGCGGCCGCGATGGAAGCCGCCGACCCGTACGGTTGGCGCAAGCCGTGCGTGTTCCTCGACGAGCGCGAGCGCTGCACGATCTACGCGTCGCGACCGACGCCGTGCGGGATCCTGAACGTCTACTCGCCCGCCACCGCGTGCAGTGAGCCACTCGCACAGATCCGTGCGTACGTGCCGGACGCCGAGCGCGCGGTCGCGTTCGAGCTCGAAGAAAAGGTTCGCGAGCGGCTGTCGCTGCGCAAGAAAGTCGGCCGGCGTTACATCGGCGTGCTGCCGCGAATGGCGTTGCTCGCGCTCGAGATGTGGGATCGCACCGATTTTCGCGATGCGCTGCGCGCGCATCCGTGGCCGACCGACGCCGAAGCGGCGCGATGGGACGCCCGTTAGCTGCGACAGCGAGCCGGCGACGATTCGTTTCGGTGATTACGCAGAGCCTTCGCATCGTCAGCGCTGGATCTCGATCAGTAGCACCCAGCCGCCGATGACGGCGTTCGCGAACGAGAAGATCACGGCCGGAACGAGCCAATACAAACCGCCGCCGCGCTCGACGTAGAGCGACGCGCCGGCGACGAGCACGGGCAGTGTCGCGGCTTGCGTCGACGCGACGCGATAGATCACCCACGTCAGCCGTGTCCCCTCGGCACGCGCGTGGCGATACTGCGCCGGTAGCGGCAAGATCCACGCGATCGCGCCGAGCACGAACAGCTCGATGCCGAGCAGTTGTGGCGATTGGCCCGGAATCAGCCCGCACGTCGCGGAGACCAGCACGCCGACGAGCACCGCCAGCGCTTCCGCGGCTCGACCCGGCAAGTGCGGGAACTGCAGCACCCTGGTCAAGTTGATCGACACCGCGACGAACAACAGGCCGAGCAACGCCGCCGACGCGCCGGCTTCGGCGACGAAAAAGTTCTCCCAACCGGTAGTCGCGTACATCACGGCGTCACCAACCTACTACGCGTCGATCGTGCAGTCGCGCGTGCACCGCGACTGGCACGCGAGCACCAACCCGCGCGAGCGGTCGTGATTGGTCAGCGCGTCCTGCGCGTCCATTCGCACCTTGCCGTGGACCAGGCGGGTCTTGCACTGGCCGCAGATGCCGGAGCGACACTCGAACGGGATCTCGACGCCGGCTTCTTCGGCGGCCTCCAAGATCGTCGTCGCGTTGCCGATCTGCGCGGTCAGCCCGGACTTCGCGAACGTCAGCGTCGCGGTCTCGCCGTCGGGCAGTGGCGGATCGTCCGCCCCGGCATCGTTCGAAACCTCGGCGGCGACCGCCGGCGGCGACACGAATGCCTCTTGATGAACTTCGCCATCCGGGATCCCCATGCCGACGAGCAGCGCGCGCATCGCGGTCATCATCGGATCGGGTCCGCACACCATCACCGGGCCGTGCGTGAAGTCGGGAATGAACGCGCGCAGTGCGTCCGCGGTGATGCGGCCGCGCGCGCCGGTCCAGCCGGCATCGGTCTCTTCGGACAGCATGACCAGGACGTGCAACTTTGGAAATCGCGCGCGCAGATAGTCGAGCTCGCTCTCGAACACGATATCGACGCGCTTGCGGACCGAAAACACGAGATAGATCTCGCCGAGCCAACCGCGATCGGTGAGGCTGCGCGTCACCGCCATCATCGGCGTGATGCCGATGCCGCCGGCGAGCAAGACGATCCGATCGCTCTCGTGGCCGGCGAAGAAGAACTTGCCCGACGGCGCGGCGACCTTGACGAGGTCGCCTTCTTTCCACGTGTCGTGCAGATGCTTCGAGCCGTAACCGTCGGCCGCACGCTTGACCGAGATCTCGACGTACGCGCGATTCGGCGCCGAGGCGATCGTGTACGACCGCTTCACCGGCTTGCCGTCGATGGTCAGCGCGAGGTTCAAGTACTGGCCGGCGACGTGGTCGAACGGCAGCGGTCCACCGCCCGGGTTGACCATGCGGAACGTCTTGACGTCGGGCGTCTCCTGAAAGATCCGCGCGATCTTGAGCTCGCCCGACCAGAACTTCGGTTTTGCGGGCTTGTTCAGCTTGAGCTTGAGCTTGGCCGCCGCGAGCTCGCGGCGCAGATCGATCTCGCGCATCACGACGCGCGCGGCGAGCAGCCCGCCGGTGACCGACAAGAACGCGAGCGGTGCACGCAGATCGGACTTTACGAGCAGCAGATAGTGGATGCAGCCGGCGACGACGATCGCGTAGTTGAGCCGGTGCAGCGTCTTCCACGCACGCGGCCCGAGCCGGCTCACCATCCCATCGGTCGACGTGATCGCGAGCGGGATCATCATGACGAGCGCGCCGAACCCGTACCACAAGTACGAACGCTGGATGATCTCGTCGACGGTCGAGCTCACGCTGTGACCGCGGTCCCACCAGAAAAAGATCGAGAAGTGGATCGAGATGTAAACGAAGCCCGCGACACCGAAGTTGCGGCGGATCGCGATCAGCTGCTGCCAGCCGACGAGCCAGCGCAACGGCGTGATCGCGAGCGAGAGCACGAGGCAAACCAAGCCGATGAGGCCGGTCGTGCGGATCGCGAAGTTAACGCTGTTAACACCGAGCTGGCCGTGGAACGCGTCCCACAGCAGCATCGCCGCCGGCACGCACGCGTTGACGATGACGAGCAGCTTGGCGAAGTGGTTGTCGACGAGCTTAGAAGTCGACATCGAGATCCTGGCCGGCATAGAGCGCTGCGACCTGATCCGCGTAGCCGTTGAACGGCAGCGTCTTGCGTCGACCCGATTCGCCGATGCGTTGCTCGGTCGCCTGGCTCCAGCGCGGATGATCGTGCGCGGGATTGACGTTCGCGTAGAAGCCGTACTCTTTCGGCGCGTACTGCTGCCACGTCGTCGGCGGTTGCTTGTCGACGAACGTGACCTTGATGATCGACTTGATGCCCTTGAAACCGTACTTCCACGGCACGACGAGCTTGATCGGCGCGCCGTCTTGCGGCGGCAGCTCCTCGCCGTAGAGCCCGGTCGCGAAGATCGCGAGTGGGTTCATCGCCTCGTCCATCCGCAGGCCTTCGACGTACGGCCACTTCAGCACGTTCGTCTTCTGGTTCGGCATCCGCACCGGATCGAGCAGCGTCTCGAACGCGACGTACTTCGCGCCGGCCATCGGCTGCACCGCGTCGAGCAACTTGCTGATCGAAAAACCCGCCCACGGCACCACCATCGACCACGCCTCGACGCAGCGATGGCGATAGATCCGCTCTTCGATCGGCGCGAGCCGCTTGAAGCTATCGAGGTCGAACGTGCGCGGCTTGTGGCACAGGCCGCCGACCTCGACTTTCCAGCCGTCGGTCTTGAAGTTCTTTGCGGCGCTCGCGACGCCGTCCTTGTTCGTCGTGAACTCGTAGAAGTTGTTGTAGTTGAGGATCGACGCGCGCGGCGTCATCGGCTCGTCGACCGTGTACTGCGACTTGACGAGCCCCGCGATGATCGGCTGCTCGGTCGCGTCGAGATCGACGCCGTTAAACTTGCGATAGAGCACCGCCGTGGTCGCGGCCGACGCGGCGACGATCCCACCGCGCATGAATGCGCGCCGGTTGAAGTACACGTCGCGTGGCGTGATGTGTTCCATCGCGGGTTCTACGACAGCGGCGGCGTGCGGTTACTAGAACGCAAACGGGTAGTTGAACGAGCCGCCTTTCGCGGTCTTGGCAAAGCTAGCTTCCTTGACGGCGGCTGCCACGCACTCGCCCAGCGCGGGCAGCGGCGCATCGATCACGCTGACGTTCTTGACCGAGCCGTCGCCGCCGACCGCGACGGAGAGCTTCACGATGCCCTTGGCAGGGTTCTTCTCACCGCACGCGATCACGCGCGGCTTCACGTTGTCCATCGCCTCGCGCACCATGATCTTGTCGAGCGTGTCGGCGATGCCGCCGTGCGGATGGAAGCTGTCGTCGGCCGGCTTCCAGCGCGCGCAACAGGGTTTGTCGTAGTGCGAGGTCACGCAGCTGACCTCGTCGCAACCGTCTTCGATCGCCTCGCCGGCATCGATCGTCGCGGCCGGCGTCGCGGCGATGCCGGCATCGGCGCGTGCGACCGGAGGATGATGCGGCTGCGGATGCGGCGCGACCACGACGGGCGTCACCGCCGAGCCGGGCTCGATGTCGATCTCGGGAATCTCGGCGGCGTCGATCGGCGGCGCCGCGGCGTCGACCGCGACCTCGACCGGCGCGGCAGCGTCGACAGCCGGCGCGACCGCGAGCTCTTGCTTGGGCAAGTGCTCCGGCATCTGCAGCACGAGCTTGACGAACGCGATGCCGCCGGCGGCGGCGACGACGGCGAGCAACAAGAAGATCACGATGCGCTTGCCCGAGCCGGTCTTCTTCGTCGGGTAGATGAACTTGCCGACCGGCAGCGTGTCGTCTTCTTTGCGCTTGGGCAACAGCGGCAGCGGCGTCGGGTCGCGCGTGCGCTTGTGCGCTTCGACGACGACCGGCACCGGTGGTGGCGTCGTCGTGATGATCGTGCGCTTCGGCGGTGGCGGTGGCGGCGGCTCGTCGACTTCTTCGAGCTGCGACTCGTCGATCGGCATCGACGTCGAGATCCGCGCCGACTTCGCGGCGTCTTGCCGATCTTCGTGATCGAGCGCCGCGGCGAGCTTCGCGATCTCGATCGGCTTCGACGGCTCTCGGACTTTGGTTTCGGGCGGTGGCTTCGCCGCCGCCATCTCGACGGTCGGCTTGACCTCGGCCTTGATCGCCTCCGCGATCTTCGCCGGCGTCTTGCTCGGCACGGTCGGCGCTTCGTCGTCGCGCGAGAGCTCCGTGCGCGCGACCTTCGCCTTGCCGATCGGCCCCGACGCCGGATCCTTCGTCGGGATCACGACGCGGCCGCTCTCGTCCTTCTTCAGCGTGATCGGCACGTTCGACGGCGGCTTCGTGCGCGCGGGAATCTGCACCGACGGCGGCTTGCGCACGACCGTGAGCGGCTTTGCCGGCGTCGGCGCTTTCGGCCGCGGCCCCGAAAGCACGTCGGCGATATCGGCGGTCTCGGCGTCGTCGAAGTCGTCGGCTCCGGGCGGAACACGCGGCAACAGCTTCGCGATGTCGACGTTCGGCTTGGTGACCGCGTCGTGCTGGTTGCTCTGCGCGATCTTGCGCTCGAGCTGCTCGGTCGAGATGATCTTCGTCGCGTCTTCGACCTTCGGCTTCGGCTTCACCGGCGCCGGCTCTTTGCGCACGATGTTCTGCGACGCCGGCAACCGCGGCTGCAGCCCGGGCCCGCTCTCGGTGCGCTCCATCGTCACCGCGTGCGGCACGGCTTCGGTCTTGTCGGTCCCGGCGTCGGCGACGATCGGCGCGGACGGCACGAGGACCTGCAGCCGCGGCATCTGCGCGACGAGGTTGCGCGTATTCGAGCGCACGTCGAGCTGCGGCAAGATCAACTTGTCCATCGCGGTGCCGGCGGCATTCGCGACCGCGGGCAGCACGAACACGAACGTCGTGCCGCAGCGTGCGGCTTCGGCGCTCGCCATCATCGCGGACGCGCCGATCTCCTGGAACGCGAGCCAGCGGAACAAGTCGGTGAAGCCGGGCACCGCCTCGTGAACGAGCGGCTTGAGCGCCTCGGATGCGTGCGTGGTGTCGGCGCCGGCGGTGACGATCGCGACGTCGATCTCCGAGTCGTCGATCCACGTCTTGAGCTGCGCGCGGATCGCTTCGATCGAATCGCCGACGGTGATCCGCGCGACGATCGAGTGACCGGCGCCGACCGCTTTTTGCGCGATGACGTCGGCGGCCGCGGGGTCCGCGCGATTCGGATCGGCGGCGATCACCAGGACGGCGATGTGGACGCGAATTTCCACTACCCGGATATCGTAGCGGATTTCGTTGGCGTTACGGGTTCGTGAGCACGAAAGCAGCGCCGATACCCGCTGCCATCTCCTGCGGCGAGATGCGGCCGTCGTGATCGATATCGAGCGCCGCGAAGACGGCGTCGGTGCCGGCCCACTCTTCGCGCGTGATGTAGCCGTCGCCGTCGAGGTCGAACACCGAGAAGAACTCGCGCGCGGCCGATCCGGCGCGCGTGCGCCGCTTCATCGCGGCGTAGCGCTCCTCGAGCAGCTTCTCGAGCGCGGCGATCGCCTTCGAGAACCCGGCGATCCCCTCCTCGAGCTTGTCTTTCGCCATCGGATCGGCCTCGTGCGCCTTGCGGAACGACGCCTCGTCGAACGTCAGCTTCGGCAGATCCATCGATGCGGCCTTCGCCGGATCGAGCTTGCGCGGCAGCTCGCCGTCGTGCGCCTGCAGCTCGGCCAAGAAGTTCGGCGCGATCGTCAACAGGTCGCAGCCGGCGAGCTCGGTGATCTCGCCGAGATTGCGGAAGCTCGCGCCCATCACCTCGGTCTTGTAACCGTGCTTCTTCAAGTAGTTGAAGATCGCGGTCACCGACTTCACGCCCGGATCTTCCGCCGGCGGATACGAGTCGCGCTTCTCGGCTTTCTTGTACCAATCGAGGATGCGGCCGACGAACGGCGAGATCAGCGTCGCGCCGGCTTCGGCGCACGCGACCGCCTGATGCATGCCGAACAGCAGCGTCAGGTTGCAGTGCACGCCTTCGCGCTGCAGCACCTCGGCGGCTTTGATGCCTTCCCACGTCGACGCGATCTTGATCAGTACGCGGTCGTTCGAGATCCCGGCCGCGTTGTACATGCCGATCAGATAGCGGCCCTTGTCGATCGTCTTTTGCGTGTCGAACGACAGCCGCGCATCGACCTCGGTCGACACGCGGCCCGACACGATCTTCAAGATTCGCAGGCCGAACTCGACCGCGAGCCGATCGAGCGCGAGCCCGACGATCTTCGAAGCGTCGCCGCCGGCCTGGCCTTCGGCCCAATGCAGCGCGCCGTCGACGACGTCGGCGTACTCCGGCATTTGCGCCGCTGCCGTGATCAGCGACGGATTTGTCGTC
>DASXEF010000857.1:0-1933 GCA_036490255.1 Kofleriaceae bacterium | reverse complement strand
CGCCACGACCGTCGACATGTTAGACGGCCCGTCGCCGGCGGGCCCACCGCCGACTCCGGCCAGCGCCGGCAGCAGCAGCGATCCGCCGCGAGTGAACTTGCTCGACGGCGGCGTGCTGCGTACGCCGCCGCCTGATGTGATTGCGCCGCTCGACGGCCGCGCCACGCCGAGCTGAATCGTCACTCGGTCGGCGTGCTCGAGCGCACCGTCGGCGACTGCAGCTTCGCTGCCTGATCGGAATGTTTCTGCAGCGTCGGCTTGAGCGTGACGAGCATCGATTTGAGATCGGCGTTGGTGACCATCGACACGTTCGTGTCGAGCTTCGTGATCTCTGCGTCGTGCGCCATCTTCATCATCGGCAACAGCTCCTGATCGAATGCGCTGCCTTTGAGCGCCTGGAGCTTGCCCTTCTCGGTCGTCATGTCGGTCTTCTCGGCCGGCGTCTGCGAATCGTCGGCGGGGATCGTCGCCATGCCGTGCTTCGTCGCGAATGCGGTGAGCTTCGCGTCGAATGCCGTGTGGTCTTTCACGAGCATCTGGCCGTATTGCTTCACCGCGGCTGTGCCGTTCTTCTGCGCGAGCTTGCCGAGATCGATCTCGAGCATGTCGACCGCATGTAGATGCGCGACGACCTGCGCGTCGATCGCGGCGAGCTTCACGTGATCGGACGTCGTATCGGTCGTGGTCGGCCCGGCGAGCGCGATCGATGACGCGCCCAGAATGGCCGTGAACAAAATGCTGCGAAGTTTCATGACGGATCTCCTTCTCGTTTGGTGGCCGTCACAATTGCAAGCGAAGGGCCCGCCAACGCGTCGCGTAGATCGCGGGCGCGCGACGAGAACGAGCGCTCGCGACACACCGCGGATTCAGCCGCGCGATAGCGGCAGATCGAATCGGAACGTCGTGCCGATGCCGCGCGTGCTGTCGACATCGATCGTGCCGCCGTAGCTCTCGACGATCTCTTTGACGACCGGCAGGCCGAGCCCGGTGCCGTCGGCGCGCGTCGTAAAAAACGGCTCGAAAATATGTGTCACCACGTCGGCGGCGATCCCGTCGCCGGTGTCGTTGATCTGAATCTCGACGCGGCTGTCGAGCGAGCGCGCGGTGATCAGCAGCTTGCCGCCGTTCGGCATCGCCTGTACCGCGTTGATCACGAGGTTGACGAGGATCTGTTCGATCCGCGTCGCATTGACGGTGACCATCACCGGGTGATCCTCGAGCGCGAGCTCGGTGTCGACGCGGCTGAGCCGCCCGGCGCCCTGCAGCATCGCGACGACCTCGCCGATCACGCGGTTGATGTTGAGCCGCTGCGCGTGGCTCGGCCCGGGTCGCGCGAGCTCCATCAATCGGCGCGCGTGATCGGTGACGTGCTGGCCGATGCGCGCGAGATCGACGAGCGCTTGGTCGAGCACGGCGTTCTTCGGCAGCTGCGCGATCTCGTGCTCGAGTGCGTCGAGCTGCCCGGCGTAGAGCTGCGCGATGTTGCGCAGCTCGTGACCGACGCCGCCCGCGAGCGTACCTAGCGTCGCGCGCCGCTCGATCTCGGCATCGCGCTCGGCGGCGAGCTCGCGAATCGCTCGCACGTCGCGCGCGACCACGACGATCGACGTCGCAACGCCGTCGCTATCGACGATCGGCGCCGCGGTGACCGACACCGGCAACCGCACGCCGCCGCGCGCCACCAACCACGAATCCGTGCGCGACAGCGGCGTGCCGTGGCTGACGCGTTCGCGAACGACGGTGCGGAGCCCGGATTCTTCGTCGACGATCAGCTCGGCGGCCGGCAGCGCTGCGAGCGCTTCGCGGTCGTAGCCCGTCACGCGCACGGCAGCCGTGTTTGCGGCGACGATCCGGCCCTGCACGTCGACGACGAGGACCACATCGACCATCGCCTCGATGACCTGATCGAGCGCGCCGGGACCCATGCAGCAAT
>DASXEF010000852.1:0-2618 GCA_036490255.1 Kofleriaceae bacterium | reverse complement strand
GCTCCACCACCACGCGCCGTATCTCGACGTTCCAAGTCGCGCGGTCGAGCAGCGCATGATCGAGCTGTTCGAAGGCGTGATCAAAGCAGCGCAGGACCGCGGCGAGCTCAAGCTCGCGCCGCCGCGCTTGCTGATGGGCATCGTGATGGGCGCGTTCACCGGCGTGATGCGCAGCTGTGTCGAGAACGAGCGCGGCGAGGAGATTTCGCCCGCCGACTGGAAGTTCGCCGAGCAATGCGTCTGGGAGGCCATTCGCGCCTGACCGTTGCCGCGTTCACTGCACCAAGGCGGAATCACCGCCTTTTTTTGGAACTATAAGCGGAATGAACGTTCATTCCGGTTCGAGACCGACCACCCAACGTTTCACGAAACCCGCACAGACCAGACCGACTCAGGAGCCAAACCAACATGTCGAACGCGTCCTCGTCCAAGCACAGCAAGATCGTCCTCGTCACCGGCGCGACGGCCGGCATCTGTCGCATGACCGCGCTGCACCTCGCCAAGCTCGGTCACCACGTGATCGCGAGCGGTCGCAAGCTCCCCGAGCTCGCCGCGCTGAAGACCGAGGCCGGCTCGCTCAAGCTCGACACCATCTCGCTGGACGTGACGTCGGCCGACTCGATCGCGGCGGCCGTGAAAGCGGTCGACGAGCTGACGCGCGGTCGCGGCCTCGACGCACTCGTCAACAACGCAGGCTTCGGCGTCCTGGGCCCGACGTCGGAGATCGGCGATGCCGAGATGCGCCGGCAGTACGACACGAACGTGTTCGGCTTGATGAACGTCACGCGCGCGTTCTTGCCGAAGATGATCTCGCGCGGTGCCGGTCGCGTGATCAACGTGTCGAGCGTCGGCGGCCGGATCACGCTGCCCTACTTCGGCGTCTACAACTCGACGAAGTACGCGCTCGAGGCGCTGTCGGATGCGCTGCGCTACGAGATGCGCCCGTTCGGCGTCGACGTGTCGCTGATCGAGCCGGGCATCATTCGCACGAACTTCGAGGCGACTGCGGTTTCGGGGCTGTCGCAATTCTCGACGACGCCGTTCGCGCCGGCCGTGGCGAAGTATGAAGAGATGTCGAAGTTCGCGAACAAGTTCGCGTCGGATCCGATCGTGATCGCAAAGGCGATCGCGAAAGCCGTCGGCTCGCGCCGACCCCGCGCGCGTTACGTCGCGCCGTTCTCGAACCACATGATCTTCATGATGTCGTCGCTGCTGCCGACGCGCGTGTGGGACTGGACGATG
Organism: Kofleriaceae bacterium; assembly: GCA_036490255.1. GTDB lineage: Bacteria > Myxococcota_A > Polyangia > Haliangiales > Haliangiaceae > JABFXX01. The sequence goes on along the minus strand of DASXEF010000852.1, from coordinate 1,376 downwards.
CGCAAAGTCGGCTTCCTGACGAAGAAGGGCCTGCGCCTCGGCGCGCGCCCGGCCGCCCAGATCGAAGCGGCGAACTAACCAGCTTGGCGTCGGTGACGGCGCGTGGCACCTTCGCCTCGTGCGTTGGACGCTCACTTGTTGGCTCCTGGGATCCGTCTGGCTCTCGGGCTGCAAGGACCACGCGCCGTCGCCGGCCGAGATCGCCGATCAGGGCTGGCACGCACACGACCTCGTGATCACCGCCGGTGAAGGCGCGAAGAGCTGCGCCGATGCCGCCGTCGTGATGCAGCGCGTGTTTAGCGAGCACAAAGCCTACTTCGAAGCGGCATTCGACCTCGACCGCGACAAGGACCGGCTGCAGGAAGCGACCGATTTCCTGGAAGCGCATCAGGACCGCTACGGCGACCTCGAGACGCGGATGGAGGCGCTCCAGGACCGCTGCGCCGGCGACACTGCCGTCCAGGCGGTATTCCATCAGATGGCGACGCCGTAGTAGCTTCGGCGCCCCGATGGCCGACGACGAAGAAGACTTCGCTGCGATGTTTGCGGCGAGTGCAGGCAGCAAACGCTCGAAGCGCCCGAAGGTCGGTGACCTCGTGAAGGGCACGATCGTGACGCTCGGCAAAGACGCGGTGTTCGTCGATCTCGGCGGCAAAGCCGAAGGTCAGCTCGATCGCGCGCAGGTGAGCGACAGCGAGGGCAAGCTGCTCGTCAAGATCGGCGACGTGATCGAAGCGCGCGTCGGATCCGACGCCGGCGGCGTGCTGTCGCTGCGGGTCAAGCTCGGCCGCGGTCCGGAAGCACGCGCCGAGCTCGCGCAGGCTCAGGAGCTCGGCATTCCCGTCGAAGGCCTCGTGACCGAGGTCGTCAAAGGCGGGCTCTCCGTCGACGTCGCCGGCGTGCGTGGATTTTGCCCGGCGTCGCAGATCGACACGCGATTCACCGAGGATCTATCGGTCTACGTCGGCCAGCGGCTGACGTTCCGGATCACGCGCTACGAGCCGCGCAACCTCGTGCTGTCGCGGCGCGCGTTGCTCGAAGAAGAAAACGAGAAGCGCGCCGTCGAGACGCGCAAGAATCTGATCCCCGGCGTGGTGATCCGCGGCCGCGTGATGTCGTTCAAGCCGTACGGCGCGTTCGTCGACATCGGCGGCATCGAAGGCATGCTGCACGTCTCCGAGCTCGGCTACGCACGCGTCGACAAGCCCGAGGATGTGCTGAGCATCGGCCAGGAGCTCAACGTCGCGATCGTGAAAGTCGAAGGCGACCGGATCTCGCTGTCGCTCAAGGCGCTCGGTGACGATCCGTGGAACACGTCGACCGCGAAGCTCGCCGAGGGCCAGCGCGTCAAGGGCACGATCACGCGGCTGCAGCCG
>DASXEF010000827.1:0-3963 GCA_036490255.1 Kofleriaceae bacterium | reverse complement strand
CGCGAACGCGACGATCGTGTAGCGCACGAGCCGGCTCGTCGGCACCGTGTAGCGCGGCGCGAGCATGATGCGCCACGCGACGGCCTTGCCGATCAGCATGCCGTAGTTGATGACGCCGGCGATGACGAGCGGCAGCACGTGCGCGTGCGCCAGATCGGAGCCGAGCTCGCTCCACTTCATCTTGCGCGCGAAGAAGTACAAGCACGCGACGACCGCGACGATGCCGATCGCGCGGATGAGCGCGGCGCGATACTTACGCACGCTGCGCGAAATCGACGCGCGACACCGTGCCGGCCGATCGCGCGGCCCGCTCCGCGATCGCGGCGAGATACTCGTCGCGCACGCGGTCGGCGAGATGGCTCCAGTCGTAGCGCATCGCGGCGCGGCGGTTGAGCTCGCCCTGGCGCATCCGCGCGACGGGACCGAGCTTGATCACGCGCTCGAGCTGATCGGTGAGCGCGGCGACGTCGGTCGGCGGCACCAAGTAGCTGCCTTCGGGCACGGCGACCTGGCGATAGCCATCGATATCGCTGCACACGACCGGCTTCGCCGACGACATCGCCTCGAGCAGCACGATGCCGAACGACTCCTGGCCGGTCGACGGCGCGACGAACACGTCGCAGTCGCGGTAGAGCTGGACGAGGCGGTCGAAGCCGACCGCGCCGTGATACGTGAGGCCGGGCAGCTCGGGCGGCGGCTCCGCTTGGCCGAGCTCGCCGGCGACATCGAGCGTGACGTTGAGCCCGCGCGCGCGGAGCTGCTTGTACGCTTCGAACAGGTACGGCGCGCCTTTGCGGCGATCGCCGATGCGACCGACGAACAGCAAGCGCACGGGTGCGTTGCGATCGACCATCAGCCGCGTCGGCGCGGGCGTGAAGATATCGGTCGGCACGCCGTTCGGAACGATCTGGAGCGCGCGTTTCCACGCGGCGCCGGCGTACTGCGCGGCGGGATTGCTCACCGCGATCGCGCGCTGGAAGAACGGGAACAGCGTCGCCGCCCAGAACTTGCGAGCGAGACCGAACGCGCGAGCTTCGTGCTCGGCGTAGGCGTGGAACGTCGCGACATGCGGCGTCTTGCGCGTGAACCACGTCGCCCAGTACGACAGCGACGGCTGCAGCGGCTCGTGGACGTGGATGACGTCGAAGTGGTTCTGGCGGAAGAACTTCGCGACCTGCCACGGCCGCACCAGGATGCCGAGCATGTTGTCGGAGCCGTTCGCCGGGACGTTGACGACGCCCGAGAACGTCTTGGTGTACTCGTCGCGAACCGGACCCGATGCGGGGCCGACGATCGTGACTTCATCGCCGTTGCGACGCAGGGCAGCCGCGAGCTGCTGCGCGTGGTGCTTCACGCCACCGCACGGCGACGCGAGGTCATACGTGACCATCATGCAGATCCGCAGCGGTTCGCGCAGGGCCGGCACGCGCGCCGGTTGGAGCAGCGGCGGCACCAGCTCGCCGCGAGCGGCGACCGAATCTAGGCGATGAGTGGGATAGACCATAGGACTTCTAGGCGCACCGTATAGGAATCGCTGACCGCGTCAAGTGTCGATGTTCTGGACAATACGGCACTTAACAGAGGCGACCAAAGAAACGAGAAGGGATTCTCGCCTCAAAAAACCGTCAGGGTGCTCCATGCGGCTTTACGAAGACAACCTGATCCAATTCGCGTGCCTCCCACTGTTTCATCCATGTCGTAGCGCGGTAGCGGTCCCACTGATCGCACGCGAGCGTGACCACCGGACCTTTGAGATCCGTGCGAGATGCGACGCGGAGCGCGGCTACGACGTTCACACCGGTCGAACCGCCCACGGTTAGCCCTTCCTCTTTTGCGAGCCGTTCGACCATCGCGAAGGCGTCCGCATCTGTCACTTTCTCCGCATAGTCCACCGCCTCGCGGTGAAGATTGGACGGCACACTGGCCGAACCGATTCCCTCGACCGCGAACGGGCCGTCGGGGCCGAGCTCGCCGGTGTTGACCCATTCGCCGAGGCCCGAGCCGTACGGATCGGCCATCACGATCGGCGCGTGGGGAGCGCGCTCCTTTAGATAGCGGCCCACGCCCGAGATCGTTCCACCGGTGCCCGCCGCCGAGACGAACGCGCCGATCGTGCCGTTGGTCTGCGCGAAGATCTCGGGGCCGGTCGCGGTGAAACTCTTGCCGCCGTAGTGCGCGTCCAGGTTCGCGGGGTTGTGGAACTGGTTCGCGAGGAACCAGCCGTTTTCATCGGCCAGTCGCGCTGCCACATTTCTGAAGTTGTCGGGGCTCTTGATACCTGCCGGTTTTGCGACATACACCTCGGCACCGAGCTGGCGCAGCTGCGCGCGCTTGTCGGCGGAGACGCGCTCCGGGATCACGCAAATGCAGCGATAGCCACGCGCGCTCGCGAGCAGCGCGAGCCCGACGCCGGTGTTGCCGGCGGTGCCTTCGATGATCGTCATCGCTGGATTCGAGAACGGGATCAGCACGCCACGCGCTTCGGCGTCGAGGATCAGCGCCTTCGCGGTGCGATCTTTGACGCTGCCGCCCGGATTGAGATGCTCGCATTTGACGAGCACCTTGTTGGGCAAGCCGCTCGCGACCCGTGTGAGCTCGACGAGCGGCGTGTTTCCGATTGCTTCGATCACGTTCATCTCGCGCGAGAACATAGGCCGGCAAAAGATCCGAAGCGCAGCCAACCGAACAAGAGATTGACATGTGTCACGTCGTGACACATGATGTGTCACATCGTGACACGCGACAAAGACGAGCCCAAAGAGCGCGTGATTCACACGCGCGTTCCCGAGAGTCTCGAGGCGGAGCTACGCAAGCGCGCCGAGAACCTCGGCATGAGCGTCTCGAACCTCGTGCGCAACGTGCTCGGCCACGCGTTCGGGCTGGTCGGTGATGTCGTCGCCGATTCGCACAAGATCGCGCGCGCGGCGACCGGCAAGCTCGGCGCCGGATCGGGCGACGTCGCCGACGTGCTCGCATGGCAGCCGATGACGATGGCGAAGAACGCCGTGTGCGCGCGCTGCAACGAGCTCTTGCCCAAAGGCGCGAGCGCCGCGATCGGCGTCGCCGAGCACGGCGAGGGCCGCGTGATCGTTTGTTCCCCGTGCTTCGAGGAGGTTTCGCAATGAACGACTTCGTCCGCATGCTCAAACAGGTCGGCACGCGACTCGACTCGATGTCGATCGATCTCGCGCGCGACGCCGGCGCGATCGTTCGCAACGCGAAGGCGCTGAGCGATTCGATCAACGCACAGGTCGCGACGATCGCGCACGCGACGCCGCGGGTTACCAAGCTCGGCCAGCACGCGGCGACGATCTTCGCCAAGGCGCGCTGGATGGGCATCGTCAACGCCGCGAAGACGGGCGACGCACGGCTCACCGCCGACGATCATCGCGAGCTCGCGAAGCGCGTCGCGGCGATCGCGGCCGAGATGCGCGGCGGGATCGCGAAGCTCGGCCAGCTCGCGTCGTGCCGGCCCGATCTCGTCGGTGCGATCTGGGCGACCGAGCTCGCGGCGCTACAAGCCGACGTGCCCGCGATCGAGGCCGCGCAGATTCGCGAGCAGATCGCGAGCGAGCTCGGCGCGCCGGTCGCGGAGCTGTTCGCGACGTTCGACGACGAGCCGCTCGCGGCCGCATCGCTCGCGCAGGTTCACGCGGCAACGCTGCACGACGGCACGCGGGTCGTCGTGAAAGTTCAGGTGCCCGGAATCCAGGATGTGATCGCCGCCGATACCGCGGCGCTGCGCACGCTCGCCGGCGCGTTCGATATTCCCGGCGTCGATCTGACCACGGTCGCTGCCGAATTGACGCGCGCGCTGACGCTCGAGCTCGACTACGTGATCGAAGCCGCGTCGCTCGCGAGCTACGACGGCGCCGCGATCGTGCCCGCGCCGATCGGCAAGCTGTCGACCACGCGCGTGCTGACGATGACGCGCATCGACGGCGACCGCCTCGGCACCTGGCT
>DASXEF010000811.1:0-5458 GCA_036490255.1 Kofleriaceae bacterium | reverse complement strand
CGTCGTTGCCGAGCTCGAACACCTGCACGATGTGGCGGTGATCGAGCGATGCGGTGATCCGCGCTTCGTCAATGAACATCTCGACGAACGACTTGTCGGTCGCGAGGTGCGGCAGGATCTTCTTGATCGCGACCAGCTTCTCGAACCCGAGGTTGCCTTCGAGCTTGGCCTTGAACAGCTCGGCCATACCTCCGACCGCGAGCCGATCGAGGATGAGGTACTTCCCGATCTGCTTGGGAGTCACGCCGGACACTGCGCCTGACAGTTTGTCAGCTTTGGTGCCGTTTCGCTCGTCCCACTGGCGCGAACCGACGTTTCGCCGACCGGAGTCCGTGTTGTTACGAGGTGGCACAAAGGTTGATGACAGCCACGCTCGACGATGCTCGGTCACGTTCTTCAACGCGCGGTCGCGCTCGTTCCGTACAAGCTACTTGCGGCGACCGCGTGCGCGTACTTCGCCGCGTCGGCAGTCACGAGCGTGATCGCGGCGCGCGTCCTCGCGCCGGCCGAGACCGGGCCAAAATTCGCCGCGGTGACGGCCAGCGCGCCGGTCGTGCACGAGCCACGCAAGGGCGATGGCCGCGACTTCGTCGCGCGCGACATGTTCTGCTCGTCGTGCACACCGCCGGCGATCGCCTCAGGCGGGATCGACGACACGTTCTCGCCCCAAGCCGTGCTGATCGCTACGATCATCGCCGATACGCCGCGCTGCACGGTGCGCGCGCTGGCGACCGCGGCGCAGGGTGACTACGGCGTCGGCGACGCGATCGCCGGTGTGGGAACGATCACGCGCATCGGTTGGCGATCGATCGATCTCGTCGATCGCGACGGCCGTCACGGCAAGTTGGATCTGCTCGACAACGCATTGGCGGCGGCACGCGGCGAGGACGGCGCGGCAACGCCGAACCCCGCTGCCGCCGCCCAACCGTGGGACGGGCGCATCACCAAGATCGACGATCACACGTTCGAGGTCGATCGCGCGCTCGTGCGCGATCTCGTCAGCGGCGCGGCAAAGCCCGGCGGCGTGCGCATCGGTCCGCGCACCGACAACGGCAAGCTCACCGGGCTGCGCATGACCGGCGTGCGAGAGCCGTCGCTCGCGAGCGCGCTCGGCATGCAAAACGGCGACGTGATGACCGGGATCAACAACGTGCCGATCACGTCGGCGCAGACGATGCTCGACGTCTACGCGCACATCGATTCGCTCAACGTCGTCGAGATCGCCGCCGAGCGAGGCGGCAAGCCGATGACGATCACGCTGCGGCTGCGTTAGTCTCGGCTCATGCACGGTTGGGAGCTGTTCGACGACGCGGCGAAGCCCGACCTGCAGCCGATCCAAGCGCACCTCGGCACGCCGCGCGGGTTCGACTTCGCCGACGAGCTCGAAGGCGCGCTGCAGTCGATCGACACGCGACCGCAGACGATCGAGGCCGCCGACACCGCGCAAAACCAGCTGATCGAGCTATTCGACGCGCACCACCATCGCGCCGCCGCGTTTCTCACCGTCTATCACGGCATCACCGTCGCGGTGACCGAGGCGCTCGAGCGCGGCATCCTCACGCCGAAGCCGTTCTTCTCGCGGCTCGCCGGCAAGTTCGCCGAGCGCCACTTCGATGGCGTCAAGACCGAGCTCGGCGATACGACGACCGACGCCGCGACGTACGGGCTGTGGCGGCCGTCGTTCGCGTTCGACAATCTCGAGCCCGGCACCGGCGCGCTCGCGACGAAGCCGCCGATGGCGCACTTCACGGTCGGCATGTGCTGCCACATCAACTTCGATCTCGCGTGCGCGCTCGACGAGACGATCCGCGAGCTCGGCTACGCGAACGATGCCGCAGCGCTCGCCGAGATCGAGCGCGGTCACAACTACGTCGATACGATCCTCGCCGAGCAGGTCGCGCGGTCGTGCGAGCTGCTCGCGACGACGATGGACTGCCCGATGTCGAAGGCGATCATCGCCGCCGGCGCGGTCAAGACCGTCGGCGACGTGTCGCTGGCGATGATCCGGCGCTGGCGCGCAAAGACGTTCGTCCACGCGATGCAGCTGTGCCGCGCCGCGAGCGACGCCGAGCGCGCGGCGATCCGCGCCGAGATCTACAAGGCCGGCGCGCGCAAGACCGTGCGCTTGTTCGAGACGCTGCCGAGCCTCATCGAAGGCACGCTGCGCGGCACGTGGCTATAGCTGGACGTGGATGTGCGTGGTGCCGTTGAAGACGAGCGCTTCGTAGATCGTCGCCGCGAGACCGATCGCGAGGGCGATCCACGTGATCGTGCGATCGCGTCGCGTCAGTAACTTGGCGAAGCGCGCCGAATCGCTGCCCATCAGGCCGTTGATCGCGAACACGCCCGACGACACGGTGATGATCGCGGCCGCGTAGAAGCCGAGCACGAACGCGACCGAGATCGCGCCGAACCCGAACACGCCGCCGATCGCCGACACGATCGCCGCGCGCTTGATGTTCTGCGCGGCCTTGTCTTCGTCGCCTGCGAGCTCGGCTTTGTCGTTGCACTTCACGCAGACCACGTCGCCGCGCGTCGTGTAAAGCACGTCGGCCGTCGCGAGCTCGATTCCACACCCGGTGCACGTCGCCATGTTGGAAGAATACTTTCGCGCGCTGCGTTATTCACAGCACAATGCGCCGGATGGCCAGAGCTCCACGTCGGCTCGGCGGCGCGCTCGCCGTCGGCGCGGGCATCTTGCTGTCGCGGATCGCCGGGCTCGTACGAACGCGCGTGCTCGCGCATTACCTCGGACAAGGCGACGCCTCCGACGTGTTCACCGCGGCGCTGCGGATCCCGAACTTCCTGCAAAACCTGTTCGGCGAGGGCGTGCTATCGGCGTCGTTCATTCCGGTCTACGCGCGGCTTCGCGCCGAGGATCGGCACGACGACGCCGTGCGCGTCGCGCGTGCGGTCGGCACGCTGCTCGTGCTCATCGCGACCGGCCTCACCGCGCTCGGCATCTGGCTCGCGCCCTATCTCGTCGAGTTACTCGTCGGCGGCTATCACGGCGAGAAGCGCGAGCTCACGGTCGCGCTCGTTCGCATCGTGTTCCCCGGCGTCGCGCTGCTCGTGATGTCGGCGTGGTGCCTCGGTGTGCTCAACAGCCACCGCAAGTTCTTCCTCAGCTACGTCTCGCCGGTGCTGTGGAACGCCGCCCTGATCGCGACGGCGGTCGTCGCCGGCCGGCGGTTCGCGGGAGATCTCGACGACGTCGTGTTGTGGCTCGCGTGGGGCGCGGTGATCGGCTCGGCGGCGCAGCTGCTCGTCCAGCTGCCGACGGTCGTCGCGATCCTGCGCAGCCTGCGGCCGTCGCTCGCCGTGCGCGATCCAGGCGTGACGTCGACGCTCCACGCGTTCGTACCGATCGTGCTCGGCCGCGGCTCGGTACAGCTGTCGGGCTTCATCGATCAGGCGCTCGCGAGCTACCTCGGCAAAGGCTTCGTCACCGCGATCTCGTGGGCGTCGATCTTGTACATGCTGCCGGTCTCGCTGTTCGGCATGGCGGTGTCCGCGGCCGAGCTGCCCGAGATGTCGAGCGCGACCGGCGATGCGTCCGTGCGCGCGGCGCACCTGCACGCGCGGCTCGGCGGTGCGCTGCGCCGGGTCGTGTTCCTCGTCGTGCCGTCGGCGATCGCGTTCATCGCGATCGGTGGGCCGATCGCCGGCCTGTTGTTCCAGACCGGCAAGTTCACGGCCGAGGACACGCGCATCGTGTGGATCATCCTCGCCGGCTCGGCGGTCGGCTTGTCGGCGAGCACGCAAGGCCGTTTGCTCGGCTCGGCGTTCTACGCGCTCGGCGATCCGCGGCGGCCGCTCTACGCCGCGCTCGTCCGGGTATCGATCACCGGAGTCGCCGGCTATCTGTTCGCGCTGCCGCTGCGACACGTATTCGGCTACGCCGAAGTCTGGGGCGCGTTCGGGCTCACCGCGAGCGCCGGCTTCGCCGCGTGGATCGAGTTCTTGCTGTTGCGCCGCTGGCTCGACCAACGCATCGGCCGCGTCGCGTTGCCCGCGAAGCTCGGGTTCGGCGCGCTCGCCGCGGCGTGCGTCGCCGGCGCGGCCGGGTTCGGCGCATCGCACATCTCGTCGCGGATCTCGATCAGCTCGATCGCCGCGATCGCGACGTTCGGGGTGGTCTACCTCGGCATCATGCTCGTCGCGAACGTGCCCGAAGCACGCGACTTCGCCCGCAAGGCACGCATCGTGAAATGATCGTGCCGATGCGCAAGAGCGTGTTGGTTCTCGCAACGTATGTGGTCGGATGCGGCAGTAACTCGGCGACGCAGACCGACGCCGCCGCGATTTCCGACGCTGCGCGATCGGCCGACGCGGCGATCGACGCGCCGATCATCCATCGCCAGCTCGGCCTCGAGATCGAAGCGCCGGGTAGCGCGACGCAGGGTCAAGAGATCGCGGTCGCGATGCCGTTCGGTGTCGATGCGATTCCGCTGACCATCCCGTGGTCGACGATCGAGCCCGGCGGCAGCGGCTACGACATGGCGATCGTCACGCTGCTGAACGACGGCATGACGTTCTATCGCAACCAAGGTCTGCACGTGATCTTGTCGATCCCCGCGATCGACACGGTGTCGAACCTCGTGCCGTCGGATCTCGCCGGCGACGCGCTGGATTCGACCGCGGTCACCACGCGCGCGCAGGCGATGGTCGCCGAAGTCCTCGCGCAGTGCGGCAGCGAGCTCGAATATCTCGTGCTGTCGAACGAGGTCGACATCAACCTCGCCGACGGTTCGCCGACGTGGGCGCAGTTGAACGCGCTCACCGCCGCCGAGGTCTCCAAAGTAAAAACGCTGCGGCCCGACGTCCAGACCGGGATCAGCGTGACGAGCAGCGCGGTGCTCGCATCCCCGCCGAACGGCAGCGCGATCGCGGCGCTCGAAGCGAACGACGTCGCGTTCCTGACCTACTACGACGCCGGCAACTTCGGCGCCGCGTCGAGCGCGGGTATCGCCGCCGACATGACGACGATCGTCGCTGCCGTGACCAAGCCGATCGTGTTCAAAGAATTCGGCTACGCGACCGGCAGTGCGCTCGGCGGCAGCGACGCGGGTCAAGTGACGTTCGTGACCGACGCGTTCACCGCGTGGGACGCGAATGCCGCGCGCGTGCCGCTCGTCGTCTACAGCCGCATGTTCGACGGCAGCGGATCGGATTGCGCCGCCGAAGCGATCGCGTACGGCGAAGGCAGCAACGCGGCGTTCATCGAGTTCTTGTGCACGCTCGGCCTGCGCACGTTCGGCGATCAAGCAAAGCCGGCGTGGTCGACGTTCACGCAGGCCGCGATGGCTCGCACGTGGGGACCGTGATTTTCCGTCGGAGAAATTCGAACGGCACCGCGTTCGCATACGTGTAGGACATGTCCAACGATAACAACCAAGGCAAGAACCCGAACATCAACCAGAACCCCAACCAGAACCAGAAGCCGGGCCAGCCGCAG
>DASXEF010000771.1:0-1984 GCA_036490255.1 Kofleriaceae bacterium | reverse complement strand
CGAGCGCGATCGGCTTCGCGCCGGCGATGCGGCCGTCTTTGCCAGTCGCCCTGTCTTGCGAGACGGTGTGCGCGCAACCGACCAGCACCGCCACGACGATCGGCAATCCCCGCATCCGATCGATGTAGCAGGCGAGGTGCTACGGATCCAGCGTGACTTGGCCGGAGTGGTTGACCTGATCGATCGTCACGCCGGAGATCGTCGCCTGGCAGGCGCGCTCGCTGCAATTCGCGAGCGAAAACGTGCCGCTGGAGACACCGACGAGCTTGCCGGTCTCGCCGTTGTGCGCGCCGGCGCTGGTGCCGCGCGCGATCGTGATCGTCGTACCGGCGCTGCTCGCAGCGACGCCGATGATCCGCGCGGACACCGTGGTCGGCGGCGGCGGCTTCGTCGGCTGCGGCGGTGGCGGCGGGCCGTGATGGTGCGTCGTCACGACGACCGTCGTGGTCGGCGGCTTGTAGTTCTTCGGCGTGTCGTCGGTGACCGGCACCATCGGCAGCGGGCCGACGAACGCGACCTGCGACGGGAAGTCGCTCTTGACCTCGGTCGCCGCGCCGCCTTTGAGCGTCGCATGGATCGTGAACTCCGCCGTATCGAGCCGACCCTGCAGATAGAGGTGGATCAGGTAGTGGCCGGGCTGCAGATCTTTGGCTTCGAGCTGCTTGTTGAGGTCGTGCTGCGAGTCGCCTTCTTCGAGATCTTTGCGCGCGACCGGGCGATTCGCGGGGTCGAGAATCTCGACGCCGAGATCGAAGTCGTCGTTCACCGCGTCACCGGGCGGCGTGATGTCGAGCCGGATCGCCAGCGTGCTCGGCGACGTGAGATCGACGCCGAACCACGCGGCGCGGCGGCGATCCGGATACGACAAGTCGCCGTCGACCTTGGCCTCGCCTTTGGCGTCGAACTTGAGTGGCTTGAGCTTCTTCCACGGCTGCTTCGTCGTTTCCCTGTAGCCGTTGTGTTGCGGGATCTGCGGACCACCGCATGCAGCCACTGCGATTACGAGAACAAGCCACGCCCGATGCATTGCGCCGATACCATAACACGTGCGGCGCGGCGGATCGTCGCTGGGCCTTTACGCAGCTCGCGGCGCATGGCAGATCCAGCTCGTGCGGTGGCTAGTAGTGCTCGCGATGCTCACTGGTTGCGACAGCGGCGCGGCGAACGACTCGGTCGACGGCGCGCAGGTGTTCGCGAACACGTGCGCCGTCTGCCACGGCCCGCACGGCAAGCCCGACGCGGCGATGGTGGCGCGCATCAACGTGAAGGATCTGACCGCCGCCGACGAGCGCGCGAAGTTCGTGCCCGGCTTCGTCGAGAATCAGGTCCGCAACGGATCGAAGAACAAGCTGATGCCCGGCTTCGGCGGCGCGTTACGCGACGCGCAGATCACGGCGGTGGCGGCGTACGTCGTGTCGCCGCGATTTGTCGCGCAGCCGTGAGCTCGCACTGCACGTCGGCATCCGGATCGTCGACGGCGAGCTCGCCGGCCGCGCCGAGCCGACCGAGCGCCCAGGCCGCGTGCGCGCGGACGAGTGGCTCGCCGTCGCGAAGCAAGTGAGTCAGCGGGCCAATCGCGTCGGGCGAGCCGGTGTTGCCGAGCGCGACCGCGACGTTGCGTAGCAGCACGCGCCTCGGCACGCGACGCAACGCCGTGCGCTTGACGAGCTGGCGCAGCTGGTTCGTCCCCGCGTGCGCGAGCTTCGCGAGATCGGGCAGTGCGTGATCGATCGAGCGCGGCCGCAGCTCGTCGGCCGGAGCCTCGCCGGCGCCGGCGTTGAACGGGCAGACTTCTTGGCAGACGTCGCAGCCGAAGATCCACGTGCCGATCGCGGCGCGGAGCTCGATGGGGATCGCGCCGTGGTGCTCGATCGTCAGGTACGAGATGCAGCGCCGCGCGTCGAGCACGTAGGCGTCGCTGAACGCGCGGGTCGGGCAGGCGTCGAGGCACGCGGTGCACGACCCGCAGCGCGGTTTCGGCGGC
>DASXEF010000764.1:0-1631 GCA_036490255.1 Kofleriaceae bacterium | reverse complement strand
GCCGAGAGACTGGGCGATCGATGCCGACGTGCGGCCTTCGACGAAGCGGCCGATGATGGTCGAGCGATACGGCTCGTCGAGCTCGAGCACGAGATCGACGAGCGCTCGGTGCAGGCGCATCTGCTCGAGCAGCTCGTCGGGCGCCGCCGAGACGTGATCGTCATCGGCGATCGCTTCGCGCGCGACGCGCCTGCGCTCGCTACGGCGCTTCATCCCCGCGAGGTCGCGCACGACTTTTGCGAGCCACGGCCGCATCGGCCGACCGGCGTCGGGCTGTCGCCGCCACGCCGCGATCCACGATTCCTGGACGAGATCGTCGGCGTCGTCGCCGTTACTCGCGAGCGTGGTCGCCAGTCGCTTCAGCCAGGCGGCGTCCTGGAGCAGCTGCTCCGCGCTCGACATTTCCGCCACGACCCTATCCTGTCGCCGCGGACGAGAACGTTACCGAGAATCGACCGGGACCGTTTTCACGATGATGTGTCTGCTCGGCCAAACGATCCTCGGCGGCAGCGGTGGCACCGGCGGCGCGGGCGCGATGGAAAAATCACGCGCGACCACGGGCACGGCAACCCGCTCGGGTGCTCGGTACGCTTGCCACGCCGTGAACCCGGCGCCGCCGAGCGTGATCGCGAGCGCGACGATCGCCAGCGCACTGGTTTGCGCGCTATGGCGCACCGCCCACATCAGCTGGTCGACGCGTTCGTGGACTCGACTCGACCTGATCTGCGCGACAGGAAGCTTCGCGGATGCGCGCCACATCAATCGACGATAGCGCGCACCCAACCGAGTCGCCCGGAGATGTTCGAGCGGGCCTGTTAACGCCTATTTGCGCCGACGAAGCTCACTGAGCGGCATTTAGTTTTGATCTTGCTGTGACATTCGAGCTAGGACCCGGCTCTCTCCGGTATGAGGCTGCAGATCGTCCTCCTCGGGCTCGCGATGAGCTGCGACGGTGCACATCGAGATCGCGGACCCGCCGGCGACGAGTCGTTCGTGCCGTCGAACGCGGCGACTTTCGGCGACTTCGGCTCGGATGATCTGACCGTCGCGCCGCCCGACGGTGCGTTCGACACCGATCACGACTGCACGCCGACCTCGGCGCTCGGCGCGTGCACGGCGCTGACCGACGCGTGCGTGTGCCGCGCCAACACGATCTCGATCGGCACACTGCATGTCACCGGACCGCGCATGCTCGTGTTGCTCGCCGCGCGCGAGCTCACGGTTGGCACGTTGCTCGACGCGAGCGGCCACGGCTCGACGCCGGGCCCCGGCGCGATCGCCGGCTATAGCGGCAGCGCCGCCGACGCGCTGACCAACGCCGCCGGTGGCAGCTTCGCGACGCCGGGCGCAGCCGATCGATCCGGCAGCGACTCGATCGGTGCGACGTACGGCGATCCGAGCTTGGTACCGCTCGCCGGCGGGATGATCGGCCAGGACGGCACGGGCGGCAGCGGCGGCGGTGGTGGCGGTGGCGTGCAGCTGTCGGCGGGCGAGCAGCTCGAGATCGACGGCGCGATCGAAGTCGACGGCGGCGGTGCGGCCGGCGGTACCGGCTCGTGGGCGAGCTCCGGCGGCGGTGGCGGCGGCGCCGGTGGTGGCTTTGGCGGTGGCGCAGGTGGCGCGGGGGGCCT
>DASXEF010000745.1:0-5923 GCA_036490255.1 Kofleriaceae bacterium | reverse complement strand
CGCGAACGTGTTCGCGATGACGACCGACTACCAGCACAGCGAGATCTACGACCCGGGCAGCGATGCGTGGTCGAGCTTGCCCGACGTCCCGGTCGAGCTCGATGACGTCAACCCGGCGAGCGCGAACGCGTCGCACGAGGTCGGCCCCGAGATGACGCGCCCCGACGGCACGATCGTCGCGATCGGCGGCACGCCGCACAACGCGGTGTTCGACCCGTCGACGATGGCGTGGACCGCGCTGCAGGACACGCCGAACAACTTCGCGACCGTCGATGGCCCGGGTGCGACGCTGCCGAACGGCAACGTGATCTTCGCCACGGCGCCGTACTGCTCGTCATCGGGCTGCACGAGCGGCGACTTCTCGCCCGGCACCAAGTGGTACGAGATCGACGCGAGCAACACGTTCAAGCAAGTCGGCGGCACGACCGACGACGCGCAGCTCGGCTCGTACGAGCACTTCTTGCTCGTCTTGCCGACGGGCGAGCTGCTCCACACGCAGGACCAGTACCTCGGGGGGAAGGTCCAGATCTACACGCCGGCGCCCGGCGTCGCGGCGAACGCGGTGCCGCAGATCCTCGGCGAGCCGCAGCTGGTCGGCACGGCGGTCGAGCCGCCGACCGCGCCCGTGCCAACGATCTACAAAGGCCGCACCTACACGATGAACATCGCGCGGATGAACGGACTCTGGCTCGGCGCGACGTACGGCGATGACGTCCAGACGTCGACCGATTTCCCGATCGTCCGCGTCACGGCGATGGGCACGGGACACGTGTGGTACTGCCGCACCTACAATCCGACCGATCGCTTGACCAGCCCCGACGAGCAAGGCTCGGCGACGTTCGACGTGCCCGAGGCGCTCGAGGGCGGCGCCGCACAGATCGACGTGATCGCGAACGGGATCCCGTCGGCGGCGCTGACCGTCAACATCAAGTAACGGTCTCGACAAACTCCGGACGAGCCATCGCCTTCGAAGGCTGCCATGGTTCGATCATGTTCGGCCGCAATCCGTTTTTGGCGCGGAAGGCCAAGCCCGTCGTCGTCGGGCATCGCGGCGTGCCGCGCTTGCATCAGGAGAACACGCTCGCCGGGTTTCGCCGCGCGCTCGCGCTCGGCGTGCCCGCGATCGAGCTCGACGTTCGGCTCACCGCGGATCGCAAGGCCGTGGTGTTTCACGATCCCGATCTGCGACGGATGACCGGCGAGCGCGGTCGCGTCGGCGCGATGACCTGGGATCAGCTCTCGAAGCTGCGCATTCGCCGCGAGATCCCGATGGGCATCGACGCGACCGGCGGCGTCTCGGTCGTGCGCTACGAGCGCGCGGAGCGCATCCCGCTGCTCGCCGAGGTGCTCGAGCTCAGCAGCAAGCTCGCGATCAACGTCGAGCTCAAGCTCGATCCGCGGTTCTGGTCGGTCGACGTCGGCGAGGTCGCGGCGCAGGTGATCGCCGACGCGCGCGCCGACGAGCGCGTGATCGTCACGTCGTTCGATCCGCGCAAGCTACGCGCGGCGCAGCGCAAGCACCCTCGCCTCGCGACCGGCTTCTGCTTCGACGACACGATGCTGAACTTCGCGAGCTTCGTGCTCGATCGCCTGCCGATCGCGGATCGGCTCGGCATTCACGAGCGCCATCCGCATCCGAACGCGCGGCGCTTGCTCAACCGCATCCTCGACAGCGCGATCGTCAATCGCTTGCTCGGCACCCGCGTCGTCGGCGCCGAGCACACGCTCGTCGGCGCCGAGACGGTCGAGCAGCTGCATCGCAACGGCTTCGCGATCGGCACGCACACGCTGTTTCCGCTCGGCTCGGGCAAACGCATCGCGCCGTCGGCGACGACCGCGCACGAGGTCGAGCGGCTCGTCGCGCTCGGCGTCGACTGGATCGAGACCGACGATCCCGAGCGCCTGCTGCCGCTCGTCGGCTGAGCTCAGTAGCTCTTGGTCTCGACGATGAGCCGCACGGTATCTTTCGGGATGTCGCCCCAGCTCGACACGCGCACGTTGCTGCCCGACGACGATTCGACCACGCCGGCGTCCCATCGGCTCGACGTCAGCGCTTCGAACTCCGAATCGGCGAACTTGCTGTCGTCGGTATCGGCCTCGAAGAAGATGACCTTCGTGCCGGCGGCGATCGGATCGTTGCCGGCGACGCGCGTGCTGTAGAGCTTGCCGCCCTTGTCGATCGCCTCGCCGCGCCAGTCGTACCAACCCTTCTCGAACAGGAACACGGGCGTCGCGCGAAACTGCGCCTTGCGCTCGATCTCCGCCGCAGAGAACCACGCGGGCTTGCGCATGCAGTGGTTGCGCGAGGCGTCGCACGGGTTGCTCTCGCCCATGTCGACCGGCCCACCCGGGCCGTGAACCTGGCCGCTGTCGTCGCGATACGCCGGCTTGCCCGGGACGCCGTCGCTCTCGTCGGAGCCGCTGCCGGCACTTGCGGTCGCCGTCGCGCTGCCCGCCGGTTCCGGGCTGTCGGGAATGTCGGGCGTGTTGCTGCCGTGCATGTGGATCTTCGCGTGACCGACCTGCGCCGAGCCCGACGGCGCCGGCGTCGGATCCGGTTTCGGTTGCTGCTTGCAGCCGGCAAACGCCAGCGCGATGCCCAATGCGATCCTCATGCGCAAATCGTAGCGAATCACGACCCACCATACACGACGCGGGTGAACGGTTTGCGATCGGACCCGCGGCATGACACGACATCGTCAGCGGTGATCACGCACGCGCTGCCGTCGCTCGCGGCCGCGACGTCGCGGACCTGCGCGAGGCCCGGCACGATCGCGCCTGCTTCGAGCAGGTCGCCGGCTTGCGTGCGCGCGAGCGTGCCCGCGAGCGTGCCGGCGAGCTGCACGATGCCCCGCTCGGCGCGATCGGGCTCGCCGGTGCAACGAACGACGCCGGCGAGCGCGCCGCACACGCGATCGCCGGTCACCGAGATTGCCGTTGCGCCGGCGAGCTGCGCGAGCTCCGCCGGCTTGCCGCCGGCGCTCCAGCACGACACGCGATGCGTCGCATCGAGCACGCACGTCGTCGTCGACGATGCACGCAACGCGATCGCATCGGTCACCGCGACATGCGCGCACGCGCTCGGATCGCCGGTCCACGTGACGACGTCGCCGTCGCCGAGCGCCGCGGTTGCCGCGATCGCGCGCAGCTTCGAGCCGCACGCCGGCTTCGCCGCCAGCGTGTCGCTCGTTGCAGGCCACGTCTGCGGATCCCAGCACGCGGCGGTGCCGTCGACGAGCCGCGCGCAGCCGATATGATCGCCGACCGCGAGCTCGATCGCGTTCGCGACGCCGGCGATCGGCATCGGCACCGGACCGAGCCGCGGTGCATCGCCCCAGCACCGCACGGTGCCGTCGGCGTGCAGCGAGCAGCTCATCTCGGGTCCGACGCCGACCGCGATCGGATTCGCCGGCAGCTGCACCGCGACGACGTGCTTCGGCGGCACGACGATCGTCTCGATCTGCGTCGCGATCGCGTCGGCGATCGCATGGCGCGTCACGTCGACGGTCTCGTTCGACGCCGCGTAGCGAATCGCGCCGCTGATCGTCGCGTCGACGACGAGCTTGCCGGCGCCGGTGCCCCAGGCGGCTTTGACGTGGACTTTGATCGGGAGCGAGCCTTCCGCGCCGATCGTGCCGGCATCGCCGAGCTCGACGAGCACGTGCCCGGACTTGCCGACGCCGTCGGCCGCGAGCTTCGCGGCGACGTCCGCGTTCATCAGATCGCCGCCGCGCACGTCGAGGCCGGGTGCCACCATCGCGAGCTCGGCGACCGATGCATACGCGCTGCGATACGGCTTCGCGAACACGTCGAGCTTGGAATCGACGCTCACGCGCTGGTGCTTACACGCGGCGACGCCGACCACCAGCAGCAGCAAGACGCGTCTCATCGTGCTCCCGACGGGATTCGAACCCATGACCCCAAGTTTAGGAAACTTGTGCTCTATCCAACTGAGCTACGGGGGCTTCGCGAAGTTTCTAGCATGAGCGGCTGCAACATCTTGTTGCAATCGCTCCGCGAAACCTCGGTAAGATGGTCGGATGGTGGAGACGGTGGGGGGTCGTTACGCTCTGGACGGACGACTTGGTGAAGGTGGGATGGGGCACGTCTACAAGGCGCGTCATCTCCAGCTCGGCAAGGCGTTCGCTCTGAAAATCATCTCGCCGACGTTCGCCGGCGATCACGCGGCGCGCCAGCGCTTCAACCAGGAGGCGAAGCTCGCGAGCGAGATTTCGCATCCGAACATCGTCTCGGTCGTCGACTTCGGCGAGGACGAGCATCACGGCGCGTACATGGTCATGGAGCTCGTCGAGAACTCCGCCGTGCTCGCCGACGCGAACCTGCCGATGGCGATCCCGCGCGCGCTGGATATCCTCGCGCAGATCGCCGACGCGCTCGACCACATCCATCGCCGCGGCATCATCCACGGCGACGTCAAGGCCGACAACATCATGCTCACCAACGAGCACGTCGGCCCGCGCCGGCGTCAGGTCGCGCGCTTGCTCGACTTCGGGCTCGCACGCGGTGTCGACGACGGCACCGACGCAGGCGTCGACGGCAGCCCGCACTATTTCGCGCCCGAGCGCGCGGCCGGCGCACTTGCGAGCGTGTCGAGCGACGTCTACGCGCTCGGCGTGCTCGGCTACTTGCTGCTCGCCGGCTCGTTGCCGTTCGACGGCAGCGTGACCGAAATTCTCACGCGCCACATCCACGAGCCGCCCGACGCGATCGCCGATCGCCGCGGCCAAGCGATCGACGCCGCGCTCGAAGCACTGATCGCGCGCGCGATGGCGAAAGATCCGGCGCGCCGTCACGGCAGCGCCGCCGCGTTCCGCGACGAGCTCGCGAGCGTGATGGACATGTTGGATCTGACGCGCCGCCGCGCTCGCGGCAGCGGGCTAATCCCGATCGACCGCGGACCGGTCTTGCACGAGGCGTTCGAGCGATCGCGGCTCGCACAGCTGATCGTTTCCGTCGAAGGCGTGATCTCGGCGGCGAACCGCACGTTCGCGCAGCTGGTCGGCCACGACGAGCGCGGCGTCGAAGGGCTCGCGCTCAGCGACACCGTGTTCATATCGTGGGTGCCGGGCTTGTTGCGCGCGATCCGCACGTGTCACGGCGACGGCGTGCCGACCGAGCGCCGCGCGAAAGTATTTCGCGGCACGGATCGGCCGCCGCTCGAGCTCGTGATCTGGCTGACGCCGTTGCCGGTGCCGGGTTACGAGGTGCACGTCATCGTGCGCGCATCCGAGGGTTGAAAACTTCAGGTTCCGCTTCGCCGTTCCCTATTCACGGGGACGTGGCGTTGGCCAGGCGTCGCGCCGCGCGATCGACTCATTTCATCCGTCGAATAGGGAACCGCGGAATCTGAACCGCGAAGTCGCGTTACGGCTTCGCCGTCAGATTGTCGAGGCACGCGCGCAGCGGCACGCACTCGGTCTCTTGCTGGAAGCAGACCTCGAGCACGCGGAGCTGACGCGACGACATGTCTCGCCACGTCGTGCACTTGTCGATGAAGTCGGCCGTGTTCTTGTCGAGCACTTTGGCCGAGGTGTCTTGCTGGTACTGCTGCGCCGTCGTCTTGCCGGCGTCGAGGTCGGCCTTCGCGTCTTGCGCCGCGCATTGCGTGAGCTTGGGCGCGAGCTGCTTGCACGCGGCGTCGCGGCGCTGCTCGAACGGCGTGCGCGAGTCGTGCGCGGGCGGCAGCGGCGGGTTGTCGTTGTTCGGTGGCGGCGTTTGCGATCCGCCGCACGCGGCGAGCGCGAGCAACACGAAGACCTTCATCATTTGGCCGCCTCGCCTTCCGTGCCTTCGTCGTCGAGCGGGATCACGCATTCTTGCTCCATCTGCGCGACGGTCGTCGCGGCCGCGAGGCACGGCGCGAATTTCGTCGGGTTCTTCACGCAGTCGTTCATGATCATCG
>DASXEF010000675.1:0-4491 GCA_036490255.1 Kofleriaceae bacterium | reverse complement strand
GTCGCCCGCGCGATCGCAGTGCGCGCGAAAGCCCGCGAGCTCGAGCCGCGCGATGCTCGCGAGCTCGCCGGCAAGCTCGACGCGATGTTGCGCGCGGTGATCGCGGCCGAGCAGGTCGCGGGCACCGAGCTCGATCCGTCGGCGGGGCGTGCGCGTCGCGCGAAGCTGATCGCGAAGGCCGAGGAGCTGTTGCCGAAACAGGCTGCGGCCGCCGCGCCCGGCGTCGACATCGCGGCGCAGCTCGCACAGGCGATGCGCGCGAACGCGTTCGGCGATCTGCGGTTCTCGGGCCGCGATCCGATCGAGGTCGTCGACGAGCTACGCGCGCAGTGGGCCGATGCCGGCCCAATGCTCGACGACGCCGACCGCGCCCAAGCGACCACGTTCGACGACGTCTGCAAGCGCGTCCTCGACGCCGCCGGCGCGCGCGACGACAAGCCCGAGCGCAGCGAGCGCGGCGAGCGCAGTGATCGAGGCGAGCGCGGCGAGCGCGGTGATCGAGGTGATCGCCGCCGCCGTCGCGAGCGGCACAGCGCCGAACAACCGATCGCGAATCCAACGACCGCAACCGCCGCACCGGTCGCGGTCGCGCCCGATGTTCCGACGGCGCCTACACGGATTCCGTTCGAGCCGCTGCCTGCACCGCCGATGCCGCCACTCGCGGGCGGGAAGAGCGAAGCGAAGTCCGCGAGCGTGCCACTCGCGGGCGAACCGAAGCCTGCGACGAGCCCACTTGCGGGCGGGAGGAGCGAAGCGCAGCCCGCGAGCATAGACGATCCGCCGCGCCGCGTGACCGCGACGTTGCCGCCGATGGACGAGCTCGACACCGGCTGGGATCTCGACGCTGAAGATCCGACCGCGGCCAAAGTCGAAGCGCCGTCTCCGCCATCGTCGGACGAGATGGCGAGCGACGGCGCGACCGGCGGCGACGGCATCGACGAGCCCGGCTGGGATTAGAGCGCGGCGCTGCCCGCGCTCCACACGGCGCTGTTCAGCACGAAGTAGTTGCTCGGGACGTACGATCCGATCGGCTCGAACGCGGCGTTCGCATCGACGGCCGTTTCCACCATCGTCGCGAACGGGTCGAACGCGATGCTCGCGCTCGCGAGCGCCGCGATGTCGACCATCGTTTGCTCGCCGACGCACATCCTGCCGCTCGTGTCGATGCACGAGCTCGACGACGCCGTGATCGCGCCGGTGAAGCTCGTCGCGTCGCCCGACATGTCGACGACCGTTTGCTCCGCCGAGCGCGTGCCCGGCGCGGGATCGAGCGAGCTCGCGCCCATCGCGATGACCGCGGTGTACGCGTGCGGCGCTTCACCGGGGGCGCGTGCCGGGATCACGGTGTCGATCAGGTCGGTGCCGCGCCAGATCGCCGCGCCGGTCGCGTCGTCGATCAGGCGTAGCTCGAAGGTCGCGCGCAGCGGCACGATCGACGACGTCGTCGTCGCGGCGACCGCGGTCGCGACCGTGCAGCCCGATGGGCTATCGCACGCGATCACGTCGTTCGCTTCGCCGGTCGCGATGCTCTCGGTCAGCACCGAGCTGATCACGCTGCCGGCGATCCGCGAATGCTCGAAGTGCAACACGATCGGCTCGGCGACATGCTGCACGAACGTCTGCGCGTAAATGCCGGCGCCTTCGCCGGGGCCGACGCTGTCGATCGCCGTCGAGATCGGCGAATGCGCGGCGAGCGTCCAACCGAACAGCTCGCCGTGGCTCGCCGCGGCAACCTCGAGCGGCGCGGCGAGCGGATGGTTGTCCCAACACGCGATGTCGACGCTGCCGTCGATCGACTGGACGTCGAGGTACATCACGCCGCTGTAGTCGCCGAGCTGCGGCACGACGTCGCGATCGAGGCGCACGACGTCGGGCGCCTCGACCGGCGTCCAATCGAGCGCGAGCCGACCGTTGCCGAGTCGGACGCGATACAGCGACGCCGCGCTCGATGCGACCTGCCACGCGAGCGGGTTCGGGCTCGACTCGGCGCCGAACGTCGGCGCGGTGCGAGATTCGAGATATGCGTATTTGTAGACCGCGGGGCATGCCTGGCCGAGCTCGATCGGCGCGCCGCGATGCGTGTGGATCGGCGAGCCCGAGCTGAAGTCGATCGCGTCGTTGCGCTCGTCGAGGATCGACCCTGACAGGCCGGTGGCAAGCGTCGACGGATCGGATGTGGTGGCGGGTGCAGCGCATGCGGCGAGGGCGAGCAGGGCGCCGTACGTAACGAGGTTCGTCATGCGGCGCGTATCGGCACCGCGAGCTCGCGGTTGCGTGCCGAAAACGCGAAAACGCCGGCTCCCGCGCGATGCGAGAGCCGGCGACGATATGCCGCGAGGTTAGAAGCCTGCGCTACCGGCGCTCCAAACCGAGCCAGGAATCGCGAGGTTCGTTGACGGGACGTACGCGCCGATCGTTTCGAGCGAGGCGGTCGAGTCGGGCGCCGTCTCGAACATCAGCGAGAGCGGGTTGAACGTGATCGTCGCGTCGTCGAGCGCCGCGATGTGCGCCCACGTGAACTTGTTGGCGCATTCCACCGTGCCGTTCGGCAGCGTATGCGGCGGGCAGCTGGTCGCCGTGTTGTTGACCGCACCGGTGAACGCAGTCGCCACGCCCACGCGGCTCGTAACCGTCGCCTCCGACGTTTGGAACGTGAACGTAGTGTCGGGATCGATCGACTGCGCGCCGCTCATCGCGAGTACGAGCTCGTAGTGATGCGGCGGCTCGCTAGTCGTGCGCGCGGGCAGCACGCAGCCATCGATCGCGCTCGCCGGCGAGGCGCCGTCGGGGTTATGGCAGACGACGGTCCACGTCGACACGTCGTAGACCTGCATGTTCCAGGTCGCGGTCAGCGGACCCGATGCGGTGGTCGTCTGCGCGGCTGTGATTGCTTGGCTAAAACAGTTCGGGCTACAGATTTCATCGACGGTCGTTTCGAGCGTGTTGATATATGCGTCGTAGAACGTCGTGTTCGCGGCCGCGGCAATCGCGCTGTGATCGAGATGCAGCGTCACCGGCTCCGCCGTGTGCTGGTAGATCTCCTGCGAGAACACCGCCATGCCGACGCGCTCTTCGGCAGCGCCGTCGATGCTCGCGGTGTTGATCGCGGTCGAGATCGGCGAGTGCGCTGCGAGCGTCGCGTTGAAGAGATCCGAATGCGTCGGGGCCTGAATCTCGAGCGGCGCCGCGAGCGGATGATTCTCCCAGCACGCGGTATCGACGATCTCGTTCTGCGACGTGTCGCGGAACCGCATGTCGATGTACATCTTGCCGGTGTGGTCGCCGATCTGCGG
Source organism: Kofleriaceae bacterium (assembly GCA_036490255.1). GTDB lineage: Bacteria > Myxococcota_A > Polyangia > Haliangiales > Haliangiaceae > JABFXX01. Next base: position 1,198 of record DASXEF010000675.1, on the reverse strand, counting down.
CACCGACGGCATGCCGTTGCGATAGAGCCGGACCGTGTAGAGCCCGGTGTCGTCGGGCGCCGGCGCCGACGTCCAATCGAGCGCGACGGTGCCGTCGTCGAGCCGCACGCGATACGCGGTCGCGCTGTCGTCGAGCGAGCCGACCTGCGACTTGACGTGCCACTCGAGCGGGTTCGCGTTCGACTGCGAGCCGAACGTCGGATCGGCCGCGTCCTCGAGGTAGCCGTACTTGTAGACCGCCGGGCAGCCTTGGCTCAGATCGATCGACGCGCCCTGGTGCGTGTGCACGGGCTCGCCGGTCGAGAAATCGATCGCGTCGTTGCGCTCGTCGAGCACGCTGCCGTAGAGCGTGCCGGGCGGAACGATCGCCGAGCCCGAACCGGAGCCCGAGCCAGAGCCGGAGCCAGGGTCCGAGCCGACGCCGGCGTCCATGTCGCCCGAGCCATCGCTGCCGTTGTCGCTGCCACTACCGATGCCGGTGCCGTGATTGGCCGCGGGTTGAGCCGCGCACGCACCGAGCGCTGCCACCACGAAAAACTTGGAGAGGTTTTGCATGGGCGGCGTTATCGGCACGTGGCTATCGCGGTTGCGTCGAGTGTTAAGGTGGCGTCGTGCCGAGCTTATTGACCGCCGACGATCTGTTCTTGTTCAACCAAGGCACGCACTACCGGCTCTATGAAAAGCTCGGCGCGCACGTCGAGACCGGCGGCACGAGCTTCGCGGTGTGGGCGCCGAACGCGCGCGCCGTTTCGGTGATCGGCGACTGGAACGGCTGGCGCGCCGACGCGGATCAAATGAAGCCGCGCGAGTCGAGCGGGATCTGGGAATTGACGATCGGCAACGTCGGCCACGGCACGCGCTACAAGTTCGCGATCACCGCGCCCGACGGACGCACGTTCGACAAAGCCGATCCGTTCGCGGCGCGCGCCGAGCATCCACCGGCGACCGCATCGGTCGTGTGGCAGCCGAATCATCCGTGGAACGACGGTGCGTGGATGAAGAGCCGCGGCGCGCGGCAGTCGCGCACAGCGCCGATCAGCATCTACGAGCTCCACCTCGGCTCGTGGCGCCGCCATCACAACGAGGTGCTCGGCTATCGCGAGCTCGGCAAGCAGCTCGGTCATCACTGCAGTCAGCTCGGCTTCACGCACGTCGAGCTGATGCCGATCCTCGAGCATCCGTTCTACGGGTCGTGGGG
>DASXEF010000668.1:0-2015 GCA_036490255.1 Kofleriaceae bacterium | reverse complement strand
CTAACCGAGTGTCGCGCGGAGTCCGTCGACGAGCTGCGTTTGCGCGACCACGCCGAGCACGTCGCGCAGGCGATCGACGCGCGCGCGCGAGTGCACGATCTCGCCGCTGCGCGCTTCGGCGTGGATGATCTGCGAGCGATTGCCGCACAGCTCGACGAGCGAGCGCGCGAGCTCGAGCACGCTGATCGCGCCGCCGGTACCGACGTTCGCGATGACGCGGCGCTCGGGCGATTCGAGCGCTGCCGCGATGCCACGCACGACGTCGCCGACGTAGACGAAGTCGCGGGTCTGACCGCCGTCGCCGAAAATCGTCAGCGGCGTGCCGGCGCGGGCGCGGTCGCTGAAGATCGAGATCACGCCGGAGTACGGGCTCGTCGGATCTTGGCGCGGGCCGTAGACGTTGAAGAAGCGGAGCGCAGCGATGTTAACACTGTAAACATCGCTGCAGTACGTGAGCGCGTGCTCGGACGCGAGCTTGTGGATGCCGTACGGCGAGACCGGCCGGCACGGCGCGTCTTCGCCGACCGGCAGCTCGGCGACGTCGCCGTAGACCGCCGCGGACGATGCGAACACGACCTTGTTCACGCCCATCGCGCGCGCGTACTCGAGCACGTGCACCGTGCCGCCGTAGTTCACCGCCATGTCGGTCAGCGGGTTCGCCATCGACGTGACGACCGAGACCTGCGCCGCGAGATGGACGATGCGCTCGATTCGATACGGCGCGAGCGCCGCGAAGATGCCGTGCGCGACGTCGCACACGACGACGTGCAGCTTGTCGTGCTTCGGCAAGTTGCTGCGCTTGCCGGTCGAGAAGTTGTCGAGCACGACGACCTCGTGTCCCGCCGCGAGCAGATGGTCGACGACATGCGAGCCGATGAAGCCGGCTCCGCCGGTCACTGCAATCACGAAATCACTCTACCTGGTAGGTTGGCATCCATGCGAGCGATCCAGATCGAAGCACACGGCGGGCCGGAGCAGCTGAAGCTCGTCGACCTACCGGTGCCCGAGCCGAAACCCGGCGAAGTCCGCGTTCGCCATCGCGCGATCGGCGTGAACTTCCTCGACGTCTATCACCGCACCGGGCTGTACAAGGCGCCGCTGCCGCTCGTGCTCGGCACCGAAGGCGCGGGCGTGATCGATGCGGTGGGCGCCGGCGTCACACATCTCGCGGTCGGCGATCGCGTCGGCTACGCCGCGCGCACGCCGGGCAGCTACGCCGAGGCGCGAACGCTCGATTCGACGCAGGTCGTGAAGCTGCCCGACGCGATCGACTTCGATCGCGCGGCCGCGATGATGTTGAAGGGGATGACCGTGCAGTTCTTGCTCGAGCGCACGTTGCCCGTCGGCGGCTTGCACGCCGGCGACGCGATCGTGTGGCATGCGGCGGCCGGTGGCGTCGGCCTGATCGCGTGCCAGTGGGCTAAAGCGCTCGGCCTCGTGCTGATCGGCACCGCGGGCAGCGCTGCCAAGTGCGAGCTTGCGACGCAGCACGGCGCCGCGCACGTGATCGACTATTCGAGCCAAGACGTCGTCGCGCGTGTTCGCGAGCTGACCGGCGGCAAGGGCGTCAAAGCCGTCTATGACTCGGTCGGCAAAGACACGTGGGATCGCTCGATCGACTGCCTCGCGCCGTTCGGCCTCATGGTCTCGTTCGGCAACGCGTCGGGGCCGCCCGCGCCGGTCAGCTTGCCGACGTTGATGCAAAAAGGCTCGCTCTACGTCACGCGGCCGAGCTTGCAGACACATCTCGCGACACGCGACCTGGTCGACGACGGCGCGCGGCGCTTGTTCGACATGGTCGACACCGGCAAGGTCAAAATCGCGATCGGCGCCAAATTTCCCCTCGAGGACGCGGCGAAGGCGCAGGCCGCGATGGAAGCGCGCCGGACGACCGGCTCGACGATCCTGACGATCTAGGAGCCTGATCTGAAGCTCGCAAGCAGCGAGCGTGATCGCGCCTCGGCGAAAAGCGAGCCGCGTGGGGGGTTCCGAGCGAGTAGCATCCGCCGGCGGTA
>DASXEF010000665.1:0-10516 GCA_036490255.1 Kofleriaceae bacterium | reverse complement strand
GCCATGGCGCCGTACCAACCTCGACGCGGAAGATAGACGAACATTATCAGGCCTCCCTACTGTTGCTTTCGGCAGGCCGAGTAATCGCTCAACGCTCTGACAAAGGCAAGACATCGTTACGACAAAGGCCAGCGACATGCTGGCCTTATTGAAGGAGAGATCACATTCAACCCGCGTCGCAGGTGAGGACCTTCGGTATCAGGCGTTCGGACGTTTGCCGTTCGACGCTGCCGACGACGATCGTATCGGTGCAACGACCTTGCTGTGCTCGTCACTAGATACGTTTGAAACAGCAACCGGCTCCGGCGCGACGTCGATCCCTATCCGGCGGATGTTGTGGTGCGACAGCACCTTTGCCTCGATGGAATTGAAAGTCTCGGGGTGATCGACGAGAAATTGTTTCGCGTTCTCCCTGCCCTGACCGATTCGCTCGCCCGCGTAGGAGAACCAAGCGCCGCTCTTGTCGACGATGCTCGCCTCTGATGCGAGGTCGACGAGATCGCCTTCGCGCGAAATGCCGTGGCCGTAAAGAATGTCGAACTCGACCTCTTTGAACGGCGGCGCCATTTTATTTTTCACAACCTTCACACGCGTGCGATTGCCGATCACGTCTTCATCTTTTTTGAGCGCACCGACGCGGCGAATATCGAGCCGCACCGACGAGTAGAACTTGAGTGCGTTGCCGCCCGTCGTGGTCTCGGGCGAGCCGAACATCACGCCGATCTTCATGCGGATCTGGTTGATGAAGATCACCATCGTGCGCGACTTCGAGATCGCGGCGGTGAGCTTGCGCAGCGCCTGGGACATCAGCCGCGCCTGCAGGCCGACATGGGTGTCGCCCATCTCGCCTTCGAGCTCGGCCTTCGGCGTGAGCGCGGCGACCGAGTCGATCACGATCACGTCGACCGCGTTCGAGCGCACGAGCATGTCGGCGATCTCGAGCGCCTGTTCGCCGAAGTCCGGCTGGCTGACGAGCAGCTCTTCGGTCTTCACGCCGAGCTTCTTGGCGTAGCCGACGTCGAGCGCGTGCTCAGCATCGATGAACGCCGCGACGCCGCCGCGCTTTTGCGCTTCGGCGACGATGTGCAGCGTCAGCGTGGTCTTGCCGGACGATTCCGGTCCGTAGATCTCGACGATGCGGCCGCGCGGCAGGCCGCCGATGCCGAGCGCGATGTCGAGGCCGAGCGAGCCGGTCGGGATCACCTGGACCTCGCGGTCGATCGGATCCTTGCCGAGCTTCATGATCGCGCCCTTGCCGAACTGCTTGTCGATCGCGGCGAGCGCGAGGTCGATCGCCTTGTCGCGCGCCTGATTCGTCGCGGCGGATTCGCGAGCGGGGTGAACGGCCTTGTCGTTTGATTCCTTCATTTGTGATCTCCCTGCGGCTCGCCGCGAGGCCAGCCATCGTCCGTTTCGTTCTCGGTGTTCCCCAGGTCTAACGGTTCCGTCTGACGGTTTTGGCTGCGGATCGGCGCGGTTTCGGCCCGATCGAAGCCAATTTTCGCGATTTCTTTATGGACCGAACCGCTTGGTTTCGTTTCGCTTTCGTACAACGTCACGTGATCGACCTTGGTCTCACTGAACATTTGTTCCGACATGGGTAACACGACGTCTCGGACAGGTCTAGTTTCGCGGAGCCGTCCGAGCGTCACGTGCGCGACAAACGGCCGAGCTTCGATCGCGAAGCCGATCTCGGTCATCGCGCGATCGATCGATGTCGCGAGCTGGGTCATCGGCTCGCACGCTTCGACGCCGGCCCAGATCACGTTCGCCTTGTCGAGCGAGCCGAACGCGCCGAGCCGCGAGGTCCGAAATCGAAACGGCTGCGTGCCGGCGATCGCCGTCGTGACCGCATCGCGGATCGCCGGGATCGCGTCGATACGAGCCCAGCCGAGAAACTTCAACGTGACGTGATAGCTCGTCGGCGGCAACCAACGAACATCGAGCCCGCCGTCCTTGGCGCGACGCGCGAGCTGCTCGGCGCATTGCGCGAGCGCGTTCGCGGTCGCGACCGACACGCGGACGCCGAGGAATAGCCGCTTTGCTGCGTCGCTCGCTTCGGACATGTGCGCGCATGCTAACGCGCATGCCGCGTACGAAGATCAGATCGTCGGCGCGAGCCGATCCCCGTAGTCGTCGAGCAGCTTCAGCGCCCACCACGCGGCGAGCGTGCGGATCTGATCGCGCATGCCCGGCCAGCTCAGCTTCTTGGTGACGCAGCCGTCGGGCGAGGCGAGCGCGAGCCAGACGGTGCCGACCGGCTTTTCGGGCGTACCGCCGTCGGGGCCGGCGATGCCGGAGACCGCGACGGCAAGCGTCGTCGCAAAACGCAGGCGCGCGCCGGTGGCCATCTCGATCACGGTCTGCTCGCTCACCGCGCCGTGGGCGTCGAGCGTGGCCTGGGCGACGCCGAGCTGGCGAACTTTCTCGGCGTTCGAGTAGACGATCGCGCCGCCGAGAAATGCGCGCGAGCTGCCGGGCATGCGCGTGAGCAGCTCGCCGATCATGCCGCCGGTGCACGACTCGGCGGTCGCGACGGTGTGGCCCGAGGCGATGAGGCGTCGCGTCGCGCGATCGACGAGGTTTTCGTCGCCGGTGCCGTACAACGCGGCGCCGACCCGGCCGCGCAGATCGGCATCGAGCGCGTCCAGCCGCGCATCGGCGGCCGCCTGGTCGCGATCGCGCACGACGAGCTTCACGAGCGTCTCGGGAAACTTGACCTGATAGTGAATGGTCGTCCCGGCGACATTGTCGATCATCCCCCGGCACGCGAGCGAGATCTGCGACTCGCCGCGGCCGAACACGCGGTAGATCCGGCGCGCGATGCGCTCGACGTTTCCCGCCGCTTCACGAATCGCAACGAGGCGCGCGCCCAATCCCGCGTCGAAAATGCCGTACACTTCGCGCGGGATGCCGGGCATGCACATCACGGGAACGCCCGCGATGGCGATTTCGAAGCCAGGCGCGAGGCCCTGCGGGTTCGCGAACACGCGTGCGCCGGCCGGGACACGGACCTGGCGCAACTGGATCGGGGTCACCATATTCGAGAAGCGCGCGGCCATGTGCTCGCGTGCCGGCTCGTCGACGATGGGCTCGACGCCGGCCAGCTGCGCGACCACGTCGACGGTCAAATCGTCCTCGGTCGGCCCCAAACCGCCCGAGCACACGACGACGTCGGCACGACCGACTGCCGCGCGCAGCGCGGTGGTGATATCCTGCTCGTCGTCACAACAGCTGGTCATCCAGCGCGTCGTGATCCCGAGGTCCCAAAGGCGTGCGGCGAGGCCCGACGAGTTCGTGTCCACGATCTCGCCGCGGCACAGCTCGTCACCGATGGTCAAGATCTCCGCGTGCACGCGCGTGAACTCTACCCGGAAGCAGGCCGTCGCGGTTGACGCCACGTGCAGGCGCCTCCTACACTTTCGGGTGACCTGTTTATGAAGATCCGCTACGCCGCCAAGACCGACGTCGGGATGAAGCGGACACATAACGAGGACTACTTCTCGTTGATCGAAGACGAGCAGTTGTTCCTCGTCGCCGACGGTATGGGTGGTCACGCGTCCGGCGAAGTCGCATCGAAGATGGCCGCCGAAACGATCGGCGAGTTCTATCAACGCACGCGCGAGGACGAAGATGCGACGTGGCCGTACAAGATGGATCGCTCGCTGAGCTACATCGAGAACCGGCTGGTCTGCGGCATCAAGCTCGCGAACCTGAGGATCTTCGAGACCTCGAACCGCGACCTTCGCTACAAGGGCATGGGCACGACGATCGTCAGCTGCTTGATCAGCGGCGACAAGATCTACGTCGGCCACGTCGGCGACTCGCGCGTCTATCGGCTGCGCGACAACGCGCTGCAACAGCTCACGCGCGACCATTCGCTCCTCGAGGATTACAAGGAAGCGAAGCCCGACATGACCGAGGAAGAAGAGCGCAACTTCCCGCACAAGAACGTGATCACGCGCGCACTCGGCATGCGCGAGACCGTGCAGGTCGACATTCGCTCGCACCAGATCAAGAGCGGCGACGTCTACATCCTGTGCTCGGACGGTCTGTCGGGCATGGTGATCGACGATCAGATCGCGCAGATCTCGACCGGCGCGAAGAGCCTCGAGCGCGCGGTCGCCGAGCTCGTCGATGCTGCGAACCGCAACGGCGGCACCGACAACATCACGACGCTGCTGCTGCAGTGTCTCGCGGCCTAGAATTGGCGTCGTACAACGTTCGCGGTCAGCTGACCGTCAAGGCGCGCTCGAGCGTCCACGATACGACGACGCGGTGGGACAAGATCAGCGGCGAAGCGATCGCCGATCCGGACGCGCTCGAAGCGGCGCGCGGGCAATTCTCGGTCGATATGACGGCATTCGATGCCGGCGATTGGCTGAAGAATCGAAAGCTGCGCAAGGACTTCGAGATGGACGCGCATCCGACCGCAACGTTTTCGCTCGACGCCGTGTCAGTCTTGAAGCGTGACGGCAATGCGTTCGAAGCAACCGCGAAAGGCATGCTGCGCTGGCGCGGCAAAGAGCTCGCGATCGAGCTCGCCGGCAACGGCACGCTCGATGCGAAGCAGCTCGCCGCCGACGCGACGTTCGAGCTCGACATCACGCGGCTCGGCCTGCAGGCGCCGCGGTTCTTCATGTTCAAGGTCGAGGACGTCGTGACGGTCTCGGTGCGGTTGACCGGAGTCGCGTCGTGAAGGCGATGCTTGGCGTGCTCGCGATCGCGGTGTGCGCATCCTGCGACTCCGCGCAAGTCGAGCCGAATGGGATCGGGCCGTACAAGTTCGGGCACACGACCGCAGCCAACGTTCACGACGGCAACTGCCAGCCGACCGAGCTCAGCGACGGTCGCAAGGCGATCTGGTGCTTCGCGCTGCCGCCGATCAGGGTCGGCAAGCATGTCGCCGAGGTCGACACCTATTTCTCGCTCGCGCCGCCGCACACCAAAGACGACGCGCCGCTGATCGAGATCCAGCTCAAAGTTCGCGGCTGCGTCGAGGACGAAGCCGAGCGCTGGATGCGCGAGCGGTTCGGTCCACCGATCGAGACCAAGTCGACGCGCGAATACTGGCAGAACTCGTTCGTGTGGGCCGCGGCGCTCTTGCCGAGCGAGCCGGGTCGCTGCTTGATTCACATCTTGCCGCGCTCGGAGAGCGGCGAGATCGAGCGCATCAAAGCGCAATAGCTACTTCGACTCGAGCTTCTCGATTCGCGTACGGAGCTCGGTGAGCTCTCTGCGGAGCAACGGCGACGACACCTGCGACCACGTCTCCTCGCTGACCGTCTCGAAGTGAACGACGCGCGCGTTGAGCGTATCGAGCTTGCTGTTGCTCACCACGGCGTGGTGCTCGAGCTGTTCGAGCCGACCATCGATCGCGCCGAGGTTGCTGTTGGCGACCGCGGCGTGATGCTCGAGTTGTTCGAGCCGATCTTCGATCGCATCGAAGTGTTTGTCGTGCGTATCGAGCCGACGGTCGATCGAGTCGAACCGCGCGTTCGTCTGATCGCGGAACGCGATCATCTCGTCGCGGAACGCGCGGAACCCGGTTATCTCATCGCGGAACCCGGTCATCTCATCGCGGAACCCGGTCATCTCGCCGCGGAACGCGCTCAGCGTGTCCTGGATCTTCGTCAGCATCGGAATGATCATGTCGGTGGTCGCCATGCCCGCGCTCTCCTTCGAGCGTAGCGCGGGCAAAGTGCAACACCAACGCCATTCGCAACCCCGCGTCTCGACGACAACGGCTGTCCGATGTGGCCGGCAGTCGGACGTGCTTGGACGGGATCGTCCGAGCGTCGGACGAGCTACTTGATCGAGCGCCAGGTCGTCAGGTCGCCGGCGTTCGGCACCGGCGGCAACTGCAGGGCGTTGAGCTTCGCGAGGTGCTTGTCGGCGACGTCGCTGCCACCGGTAACGCGAGCGAGGTCGATGGTCGGAATCTTGGTCGTCGGCTTCATGGCTGCCTGTAGTGCAGCGGCGATGCCACTGCCCGGGCATCGCAAGTCCGCGTCGCTGCGCATCACGCGGGCGATCGCATCCTCGAGGCAGCGGCGAGCGAGCCGGCCGCCGGCTACTGCGGCTTCTTGCGCTGCTCGTTCGGACACACGCCGCTCGGGTCGCCTGAATACTTCGGGCACATGCCGTAGAGCTCGTGGCGGTGGCGCAGCACGGTGAAGTTGCCGAGCCGCTGCGCGATGCGATCTTGCAGCGTCTCGATCTCGTCGTCTTCGAACTCGAGGATGAGGCCGCACTTCACGCAGATCAGGTGATCGTGGTGATCGCCGACGACTTCGTAGCGCGCCTGGCCGTCGCCGAACTGGCGCTCGACCGCGAGGCCGCTGTCGACGAGCAGCTTGAGCGTGCGATAGACCGTCGCGTAGCCGACCTTGGGATGGCGCTTGCGCACCTTCGTGAGGAGCTCGTCGATCGACACGTGATCGCGCGTGCGCAGGAACTGCTCGACGATCGCCTCGCGTTGCGCAGTCGTGTTGAGCCGGCGGTCGGTGATGTAGCTACGCCAACGGTCGCGCAACTCCCCCGTGTCGTTCGGCCGAAAGTCCGAGCGCTCCGCCATCGCGGTTCAGCTTCCCCGCAACATGGCGTTGCGTCAAGCGATCTCGAACCGATGACTTTTCAGTTCGCGTTGGCTAAGGTGCCGGCCGTGGAAGGCTCTGGACTCGGCTTCGACGCGATCTTGGTGCGCTTGCGCGAGGTCGTGGGTCAGCTCGAATCCGGCGAGCTTTCGCTCGAGCAAGCGCTCGCCGTCTATGAAGAGGGCGTGCGGCTCGCGCGCACCGGCCAGCAGCTGCTCGCTGCCGCCGAGCAGCGCGTCGAGATCTTGGTGAGCGCGGCGGGTGGGATCGAGACCGTGCCGTTTTCCGACGACGCTTCCACTACGAACGGATGATCATGGCAGCCACGCTTGCACCGACCACCGCGCCGCCCGAGCTCGCGGCGTTCCTCGAAGAGATGCGGATCATCGTCGATCGCGAGCTCGATCGCCGCCTGAAGCCGACCGCCGACGATCCCGGCAAGCTCGCCGAGGCCATGCACTATGCCGCGACGGGTCCGGGCAAGCGCTTGCGCCCGGCGATCGCGCTCGCCGCGGCCGAAGCATGCGGCGGCACGCGCGAGGCTGCATTACCCGCCGCCGTCGCGCTCGAGATGTTGCACGCGTACACGCTCGTCCACGACGATCTGCCGGCGATGGACGACGACGACGAGCGTCGCGGCCGGCCGACGGTGCACATCGCATTCGGCGAGGCGATCGCGATCCTCGCCGGCGATGGCCTGCTCACCGAAGCGTTCGCGCTGCTGGCCGAGCTCGGGCCGCGCGCGTCGGATGCGGTTCGCGTGCTCGCGCGCCGTTCAGGCGCACACGAGCTGCTCAAAGGTCAAGCAATCGATCTGACGCAGCCGCCGAAAGGCATGGCTCAGATCGAACGCCTTCACGCAGCGAAGACCGGCGCGCTGTTCGCGGCCGCCGGCGAGCTCGGTGCGATCGCGGCGAACGCCTCGCCGGCGATCTGCGCGGCGCTCGGCCGTTATGGCATGGCGATCGGCATCGCGTTCCAGCACGCCGACGACCGCGACGACGCCGAGCTCGTCGACACCGCCGATGCCGCGGCGCAGCGCATGCGCGAGCTGTGCGCCGACGCCTGCCGCGAAATCGCACCGCTCGGACCGAAAGCCGGCCACCTCGATTCCATCGCACAGTGGATTAACGCGCGCGCGTAACTAGACGCCAACACGAGCGATTGACTCGCCCTCGCCTGCGACGGTACGAATAGAAGTGCCCGACGAGTGGGACGAGGAGACCGGGACGACCGATCTCGAATCGGTGCGGCGCGCGGGCGACAAAGAACGTCGTGCGTGCCTCACGATCTTGACGGGTAGCGCGGCCGGCCAGCTGTTCAAGTGTGCGAAGGCGACCATCGTGATGGGCCGCTCGCCGCAGGCCGATCTCAAGCTCGACGACGACGGCATCTCGCGCCACCACGCGCGGCTGCGCTGCGAGACCGGTCGATCGTGGGTGCAGGATCTGGCGAGCCGCAACGGCACGTTCGTCAACGGCGAGCGGATCGACGGCGACGTCGAGCTCAAAGACGGCGACAAGATCCAGGTCGGCCGCGGCACCGTGCTGCGCTTCGGCTTCCAAGACGCGCTCGACGAGTCGTTCCACGAGAATCTCTTGTCGTCGGCGCTGCGCGACGGCCTGACCAAGCTGTTCAACAAGCGCTACTTGATGGACCGGCTCGACAGCGAGCTGAAGTTCGCGCAGCGCCACGAGACGTCGCTGTCGCTGCTGCTGATCGATCTGGATCACTTCAAGAAGGTCAACGACACGCACGGTCACCTCGCCGGTGACGCCGTGCTCGCGCACATCGCGCAGGTGCTGACCCGCGCCGTGCGCAACGAAGACGTCGTCGCGCGCTTCGGCGGCGAAGAGTTCGCGATCATCTTGCGCGCCATCGGCCTCGAGCCGGCCGTGCAGATGGCCGAGCGGCTGCGCAAGAACATCGAAGCCGCCGTGGTCAAGTGCGCGGCGGGCGAGCTCAAAGCGACGATCTCGATCGGCGTGGCGGGATTCCCGTCGACGGCTGCGAAGACGCCCGAGCAGCTCGTCGAGGCGGCCGACCAGGCGCTGTATCGGGCCAAGCACGACGGCCGCAACTGCACGCGTCGCTAGCCAAGTCGGCTAAAATTTTGCCGCCGCGATCCGCGTTGCTAGCCTCAAGGCAATGCGCAACCTGGGTCTGATCGCGCTGTGTTGTGTCGGCTGCTCGGGTGCGTGCGGCGGCGGCAGCTCCAACGTCGCGCCGAAGCCGGTCGCGGCGATCGCGGGCAGCGACAGCGCGCTGTCGGGCTCGGCGGGCGCGCTCGACGACAAGATGGTCGCGTCGCTGTGGACGACGCCCGACGAGCAAGCCGCGGCGACCGCGTTCGCGACCGGCGACTACGCGATGGCGTTGGCGTCGTTCACCGCGGCGCGCGCGAGCGAGGCCGATGCGAAGTCGCCGCGCGCCGGTCATCTCGAGCTGATGCTCGGGATTTGCGCCGACGAGACCGGCGATCACGCCGGCGCCGCGACGCACTTGCTCGCGGCGCGGCAGATCTTGCCCGAGCTCGGCGACTACATCGGCTATCGCGCGGCGCGCGCGCTGTGGCTCGCGAAAGACCCGAAGGCGCTCGAGGTCGCGCAGAGCGTCGCGAAAGATTCGATCGTCGGGCCCGACGCCGAGATCGTCGCCGGCGAGCTGTCGAGCGACAAAGCGGCGTTCTATCGCGACTACCTGGATCGCCATCCGAACGGGCCGTTTCGCTCGGAAGCGCGCTTCGATCTCGCGACCGCACTCGAGCCGAGCGATCCGGCCGCCGCGCAGCAGCTGTGGCGACAGATCACGATCGACGATCCGCTTTCGGCGTGGAACGACAAGGCGAAGGTCGAGCTCAAGAACCCGGCCGCGCTCACGCCGGCCGAAGCGATCACGCAGGCGACCGTGATGTTCGACAACCAGCGCAACCCCGATGCCGAGCGCGTGTTCGACGCCGCGCTAAACGACCCGAAGGCGACGCCCGACGAGAAGTGCGTCGCCGCGTATCACCGCGCGATGAGCCGGTTCAAGGAGCGGGATCGCAAGACCGCGGCGCCGATGTTCGACGAAGCGGTCGCCGACTGCAAAGCGGCGAACAACCTCGAGCGCGAGATCGAGAGCGAATACGACGCCGGCCGCAGCTACGCGTTCATCGGCCAGCACGAGACCGCGATCGCGCACTACAAGAACGCGCAGACGATCGATCCGAAGAATCACCTCGCCGACGACGCGCTGCTACGCGAAGCCGAGGAATGGACGTCGCTCAACAACGACGCGCAGGTCGAAGCGACGTTGTCGGCGATGCCGACGCAGTTTCCGCAGGGCGACGTGCTCGCCGAGGCGATGTGGCGGCTCGGGTTCAAAGCGTGGCGCGATCAAAAATACGACGACGCGATCAAGTGGTGGAAGGAACAGATCCGGCTCGTGCCTCACGATCCGAACTGGTACGGCGAAGGCGAGCCGCAATATTGGATCGGCCGCGCGTACGTCGCGAAGAACGATCTGCCAAATGCGATCGCGTCGTGGCAGGCGGCCGTTCGCGAGTATCCGCTCAGTTACTACGCGCTGCTCGCGCTCAATCGTTTGCAAGAACAGGCGCCGCAGCAATACCAGCAGCTGCTCGCCGAGATCTCGGCGGATCCGCATCCCGCTCAGCTCGCGTTCAAGTCCCGGCCCGAGTGGAGCTCTCCCGGATTTCTGCGCGCGCTCGAGCTGCTCCGCCTCGGCCTCGGCGAGCCCGCCGCGCACGAGCTGCGCAAGCTCGGCCTGAATCCGCCGGATAATCGCAAGCCGATCACCGATGCAGATCAGCAAGACAAGCTCGGCGCGATCGCGTTCTTGTACGACCGCGCCGATCGCTGGTCGGCGTCGGTGCAGATCATGCGCTGGGGCTTGCCCGAGTGGTATCGCCGGCAATG
>DASXEF010000661.1:0-1591 GCA_036490255.1 Kofleriaceae bacterium | reverse complement strand
CTTGCTGTTCGAAGACGCGACGACGACCGGCCCCGAGGTCGGCCAGTTCGTCGCGCCGAGCTCGAGCGTCTACGTGATCGTCGATTACTACGCATCGGTCGAGCCGCCGAACGGCGGCAACTTCACGCTCGACGTCTATCCGCAGAGCTGCACGAGCGACTCGCAGTGCGCCGGCGCCGCGCCGGTCTGCTCGAACGGCACGTGCGTGCAATGCGCGACGAGCTTCGACTGCACGCAGCCGACCGCGTCGCTGTGCGATCCGGCCAGCAATACGTGCGTCGCCGGCATCGACCTGTGCACCGCCGACGACGCGAACGAGCCGAACGATGACGGTCCCGCCGGCGCGACCGTGCTGACGCCGGGCACGTACGCCAACGCGCACGTGTGCTCGAATCCGACGAGCGAAGGCGACTTCTACGCGTTCGACGTGACCTCGCTCGGCGATATCTGGGACATCACGCTCGGCTGGAACGGCCCGCGCGATCTCCAGCTCGAGGTCTACAGCGCGAGCGGCGAGCTCTACGGCTTGTCGTACTGGGAAGAGCCCGAGCGCGTCGAGCTGACGTACTTGCAGCCCGGTCGCTACTACGCGTACGTGCGCGAGATGTCGTCGAGCCCGGATAGCTATCCGCAGCCGTACTCGATCATCGCGCAACGCACGCCGGGCTCGCCGTGTCAGAGCTCTGCGGACTGTGCAGCGGATTTTCGGAACCAGATCTATCGCGGCAACTGCGACGCCGGCGCGTGCGTCGATCTCGTCGGCAGCGGCGCGGTCGCGGCCGGCAGCGCGTGCGATTCGCAGAGCGACTGCGCGATGGGGCTGGAATGCCCGAGCTTCTACTTCGTCGAGGACGCGAGCACGCGCGACGTCTGCGAGCCGACCTGCACGAACGACTCGCAGTGCGGCCAAGGTTTCGTGTGCACGACGTATCTCCAGCAAAACTTCTGCGTGCAGCGCTGCACCGACGACATGCAATGCCCGGTCGTGACCGCCGATCAGCCGCAGCCAGACTCGGACAGCCCGTGGGCGCGCCTATCGTGCCAGCAGTCTACTGGCCGCTGCCTGCCGTAACGAGTACAACCGTGAGCGTGGAACGTACGTCCGCGTCGATCCTTGTTGTCGAAGACGACGCCGCGATGCGCGATCTCCTCGCCGAGGAGCTCGGCGACGCCGGCTACACCGTTGCCGCCGCGGCGGGCGCGTCCTCCGGGCTCGAGATGGCGCGCGCCGGCCGCTACGATCTGATCATCACGGATCTGCGGATGCCGGAGATGGACGGCTTCGATCTGATCCGCGGCGTGGTCGCGCTTCCCGAGGCGCCGCACGTCGTGATGATCACCGCGTTCGGCTCGATCGAGACCGCGATCCGCGCGGTCAAGCTCGGCGCGTACGACTACATCACGAAGCCGTTCGAGATCGAGGAGCTGCTGCTGGTCGCCGACAAGGCGCTCGGCGAGCGCGCGCTGCGGACGAAGGTCGCGCGGCTCCAGCGCGAAGTCGAGGAGCGGTTCGGGCTCGGCAACATCATCGCGAAGAGCCAGTCGATGCGCGACGTCGTGTCGCTCGTCCAGCGGATCGCGGGCTCGACCG
>DASXEF010000650.1:0-2818 GCA_036490255.1 Kofleriaceae bacterium | reverse complement strand
CCATCTCGCCCATCTCTTGCCGGACTTTGTTGTGCTCGTCGCGCGTCTGCTGGAGCTCTTCGCGCAGCTGATCAGAAACGCGATCGTGCGCGGCGGATTGCTCTTCGCGATCTTTGACCGCGGCCTTGAGCTCCTCGATCCGATCGCGCAGCGTCGCCGACTCGGCGCGAATCCGCTTGCCGTCGGCGACCTCGCGCTCGTAGTTCGCGTTCGCTTTTTCGAGCTCGACCTTGATCTGCTTGAGCTCGCCGCTCGCCTTGTTCGGGTCGTACTCGAGCCCGAGATCGACGAGCACTTTCTTTTCCGGATCGGCGGGACCGCGCGTCTGCGGCGCAGACACCGGACCACCGCGGCCGAAAATGCTCGCGTTGCCCTGGCCACCCGCGGGCATCGCCGGTGGACCGCCGAACGGCATACCCGGCGCCGGCGCTTGGCCCGAGCCGGCGGGCATCGCGTTCGGCATGCCCGGCGGGCCGCCGTACGGCAAGTTCGGCGACGCGACCGGCGCCGGCATCGCCGGCGGACCGCTGAACGGCTGACCTTGCGCGAGCGTGCCGGCGGTGCCGATGCTCGCCGCACCGGCCGATCCGCCGAAGCCACCGCGACTACCGCCGAACGAGCCACCCGCATTTTGTCCCGCGGGCATGCCCGGCGGACCGCCATACGGCAACGCGTTCGGCTGCGATCCGGGATTACTGCCGAACTGCGACGGCATCGACGGCGGCGCACCGAACGGCGACGGTTGCTGCTGCGACGGCGGCGGAAACGGCGAGGATTGCGACGGCGGCGGGAAGCCATTACCAACACCGGATGATGGGCCGCCACCCATGAGCGGCGGTGCATCGCCGCGATCGAGCACCATCGTGCCGCCCTTTTTCGGCGGCGGCTGGCCCATGCCGGCGCCCATGTTCACCTGGCCCTGCTGCGAGACGACGTTGACGCCGCCTTCGTCGACGAAGCGAATCACGAGCGAGCCGCACTGGATGATGTCGGCGTGACCGACGGCCTGTTTTTGGATGCGCGTGTTGTTGAGGTGCGTGCCGTTCGCGCTGCCGAGATCCTCGACGACGAAACGACCGTTCTCCATGCGGAACTGCGCGTGCCGGCGCGACACCATGCCATCGTCCGTACGAATCGCGCATTCGAGGCCGCGACCGACGAAGACCGTCTCGGTGGGCGACAGCTCGACCGTTCCCTCGCGGCCCTGGCTGTCGCGGAAGATCAGGCGTGCCATTAGCTTTTCGGGATCGTACCGGGGTTTTGGCCGGCCGGCTACTGGTCGCGCTCGGGGGCGCACGTCGAGACGCCGGCCCCCGTGATCTTGTACGGCAGCCGCTGGAGGATCGTCTTGAACCGGCCGTTGCGGTCGACGGTCCGGACCGTCGAGCTCTCGCTGAAATCGTCGTCGAGCAGCGTCGCGAACACGTAGAACGTGCCGCCCCACTGCGCGAACGCGTAGGCTTCGATGTGGCCGATCGAGCTATTGGCGACCGGCCAGCGGGGCCCGATCGGTGCGCCGCTGTCGCGGTCGATCTCCTGCACGAACGGCGCGCCGAATTCGACCGGATAAAACCCGTACAGTTTCGCGTCGCTCGTGCCGGTGAGCTCGGGGTTGCCCTCGTCGGTTCCGCTCAGCACGCCGCGCCGCGACACCCCGAGGTTCGCCGGATCGAGCGCCGATAGCACGTGCGCGAAGTCGTTGCCGGCCAGATAGAGCTTCTCGGTCTTGCCGCCGGGCGTATCGGTCGAGAAGCCCATGCCGAACGTCAGCGCACCGCCGGCGCCCGGTCGATACGCCGTCGGCGTGCACTTCGCATCGTCGATCGCGACCTTGAACAACGCACCGTCGTCGTAGACCACCCACGCGACGCCGTGGCGATCGACCGACATCGAGAACGGCGAGCCCGCGTCGGGACAATGCAGCTTGCCGATCAGATGAAACGGATTGTCGGGCAACTTGCGCGGATCGAAGCTCAAGAAGTCGTTCGCCGCGTCGACGAGATAGATCAGCTTGACGCCGTCGTCGGAGCACGACAGCTCGCAGCGACCGTCTTTGCAGCCGTCGTGGCACGCGCGCAGGCGTCGGCCGAGATGACCGTCGCTGCCGCACTCGATCACGTCTTCGCCGCGACAGACTTTCGGCGTGCTCGGATCGCAGCTGTCGTCGTCGCCCGCCATCGGGGCGACCGTCACCGCGGCGTCGTTGCTCGCGCCGCGCTGGCACGCGCCAGCCACAACCACGACGAGCGCGACGAGCCGATCGAGTCGAAGAGGCATGTCACTCGCGCTTGAACACGGCCTCGGTGTTACCGACGCGAATGATGTCGCCCGGCTCGAGCGTCTTCTTCGGCACCTTGTGGCCGTTGACGTAGACGCCGTTCGTCGAGCCGAGATCGGCGAGCTCGTAGTCGCTCTCGACGCGGCGGATGCCCGCGTGCTTGCGCGAGACCGCCGGATCGGCGAGCACGACGGTGTTGCCGGCGACCGAGCCGATCGTCGTGACCGCGTCGGCGAGCGGCAGCACCTGGTTCGCCATCGGTCCCAAGATGAACTCGAGGCGCGCGACCGGAGCCCAGCCGCAGAACAGACACTTCGTCCATTGCGGCAGCATCACGCGGTGACATCCACCGCACAGCTTCTGCCCCGGCGCCGGCGAATTCGACTTGCGCGCCAACGCGGCGATGACGCCGAGCACGACCACCGCTCCGACGATGATCAACGCGACGAGAAGCCCACTGGACACGTCGGCCTACTAGTTGATCGACTTGAACTTGAAGTTCGTCTTGCCGAGCATGATGACGTCGTTATCGACGAGGTC
>DASXEF010000646.1:0-7945 GCA_036490255.1 Kofleriaceae bacterium | reverse complement strand
TGCCCGCCCGAGCTCGAGACGATCATCTTGAAGGCGCTCGCGGTCGACGTGAACGAGCGCTATCAAAGCGCCGAAGAGCTCCAGCTCGATCTCGAAGAGCTCGCGCGCGAGCACAAGCTCGTGCAATCGACCGTCGCGCTGCGCGGTTACATGAACGAGCTGTTCGCCGACGAGATCGCCGCGTGGCAAGCGGCGCAAGCGTCGGGGGTGACGCTGACCGAGCACATCGCGCACGCGCCGAGCGCGCCCGGCACGCCGCCGAGCGACGGCGACGCGTATGCGGTCGAAGACTACGAGCTCGACGAGCTCGACGAAATCGACGACACCGGCGGTCACGCGCCGCTGTTGCCGGCCGTCCAAGGCGCGTTCGAGGTCCAGCCGCCGATCCCCGACACGACGCCGTATCTGCGCCATCAAGGCGCGGTCGTCGTCGCCGGCGCGGGTCGCGCGGCGACGCAAACCAGCCCGTCGCAGGTCGCGTACACCGATCCGAACGCGTTCCCGATCGCGCCGCGCGAGTGGCGATCGACCGGCCCGAAAGCGCGGCTCGAGGACAAGCGCATCAAGCAGCTCGTGCTCGGCGCGCTCGGCGTGCTCGCGATCCTGGCAGTGCTCGCGCTCGCGCTCGGCGGCAGCGAGCCCGCGCCGGTCACGACAACACCGACGACGACACCGACCGTCGAAGACAACCCGCCGGTGATCGAGATGACGCCGCGCGCGCCGACGAAGAAGTGACTACTTCACGAGCGGCGCGAAGTCTTTGATCACGTCGCCGATCGCGCCGGTGCCGGCGCCGATCGCGCAGCCGATCGCGGCCGCGTGCGGTCCGCCGAAGATGCCCTTCGTCGCGCCCGCCGCGCAGCCTGCGGCGGCGTCGGTGAGCGCGGTCGTCGCCTGATGAAACTGCGGGCTGCCCGTCACGGTGTTGAACGTCGAGCTCACCCGCGAGCCGAAGCTCGAGAACGCCGACGAGACCTGCGAGCCGAAGCTGGGCGCTGCCGGCGCGGCTTTGGCCGCTTTGCCCGTGCCGCCGACGACGAAATCGAGATGGCTGATCGTTTCCATGATGCCGGCGTGCAGTGCAGCTGTGGTGCCACGCGTAGCTTCGCGAAAGCGCACGATCTGCACGTGGCGGATCGACTTGCGCAGTTGGGCGCGCTGGCCGTCAACTTCGAGTTACGAATTCACACGCCGAACTTCGCCAGCTTCTTGTGCAAACCCTCGCGGGTAATGCCGAGCGTGGCGGCGGTCTTCGTCTTGTTGTTGCCGTGATCGCGCAGCGCCTCTGCGATCAGCCAGCGCTCGACCTGCTCCATCATCTCTTTGAGCGTGCCCTGCTTCGGCGCGATGCGCGTGACGGTGCCTTCGATCTTGCGCAGCCGCGGCGAGAGATCGGTGACCTCGATCCAGTGGCCGGTCTCGGCCTGAATCACGATGCGCTGCACTTCGTTCTCGAGCTCGCGAATATTTCCCGGCCACGCGTACGACGCGAGTGCGTCGAGCGCGTCCTGGGAAAATCCCGGCAGCTCGACGCGATACTCCTCGGCGTAGCGCTTCAAGAAATGGCCGCCGAGCAGCGGGATGTCCTCGCGCCGCTCGCGCAGCGTCGGCAGCTTGATGGGGAACACCATCAATCGGTAATAGAGATCCTGGCGGAATCGGTTCTTCTCGACCTCGGCGGCGAGGTCGCGGTTGGTCGCGCAGATGATGCGAACGTCGACTTGCTTCTCGGCGGTCGCGCCGACCGGCCGGATCGTGCCTTCTTGCAGCACGCGCAACAGCTTCGCCTGCAGCGACAGCGGCATCTCGCCCATCTCGTCGAGGAACAGCGTGCCGCCGTCGGCGATCTCGAACAGGCCCTTCTTGTCGGAATCGGCGCTCGTGAACGCGCCGCGCTTGTGACCGACCAGCTCGCTCTCGAGCAAGTTCTCGGGCAGCGCAGCGCAGTTCTGCGCGACGAACATCTTGTCGCGGCGCTGCGACTGGTAGTGGATCGCGCTCGCGATCAGCTCCTTGCCGGTGCCGGTCTCGCCTTCGATGCACACCGTCGCGCGCGTATCGATCACGCGCTCGAGCTGCGTGAACACGGCCTTCATCGCCGGCGACTCGCCGATGATGTTGTCGAACTTGATCTTGGTCTCGCGGCGCTTGAGGTAGACGTTCTCGCCGCGTGCCCGTTCTTCCGCGACGCGCAGCCGCTGCACGAGCGTCGCGTTGTCGACGGCGAGCGCCGCCTGCGAGCCGAGCAACAGCGCGACCTCGAGATCGCGGTCGGCGAACATGTTCACCGACGCGCGGTTATCGGCCTGGATCAGCCCGATGATGTCGTCGCCGCGCCACAGCGGCATCGCGAGCATCGACAGGATCTGGCCGCCCATGATCGATTCGCTCGTCGACAGCTCTTCCTGCGCGTTCGCGGTGAGCACCGCGGCGCGATCGGCGAGCACGCGGCGCAGCACGGCGCGGCTCGCACGCACCGGATCCGGCCCCGTGCCGGTCGTCGGCGTGGCCTGATGGCGCTGGCGCGATACCGCGAGCGCGAACCGGTCTTTATCGCTCTCGCTGCGCAGCAGGATCGCGACGTGGGTCGCCCGCGGCAGCAGCTCGAACGTCGCGGTGACGATCGCGTCGATGACCTCGGTCGGCTCGAGCCGGGCGCCGAGCGGCTGCAGCGCCTTGTACACGCGTACAGCTTCGGCCGGCTCGGCGTCGAGCTGGTCGGCGACCTGCGGCAAATCCATGATCGAGCGCGACGCGATCAGCCGGTCGCCGAGATCGTCTTCAGATTCGTCGCCGATCCGTACCGAAATCCGCACCGGGTCATTGCGATTGCCCAGCAACAGCGTGTCGCCGTCGACGAGCGCGACTTCCCAGCGGGCGCTGGCGTCGACCGGGATCCGCTTGCCGTCGCGCTCGACCGCCGAGCCGTTCGTCGAGCGGAGGTCGCGAAACACGTAATGATCGCCGATCTGCGTGATCTGGGCGTGATCGCCCGACAGGTGATAGTCGGTGACCACGACCGTGCTCGCCGGCGATCGACCGATAGTTGCGGTCGCTCCCGTGACGCGATGCGATTTTTGCGCCGCGGTTCCGTGCAGGATCTCGAGAACGATCACCTTCGTCGAGGTTTATACTTCAAGTCCGCGCATGACGGGACCTTCGAAAGTCATCGTGCTCGATCCCGATGCTCGGACGGCTGCACAGGTCCAGCTCGGCTTCGAGCGCGAAGGGATTGCCACGTCCGCGCCTGCCATTCCGGCAGACCTGGGCACGCTCGCGCTCGCGAACGGCGACGCCGGCGACGCCGGGCTCGCCCTGGTCGGTGGCGGCGTCGGCGTCGTCAAACGAGCGCGCGCGCTGCTCCAGGCCGATGTGCCCATCGTGTTCGCTGGCCCGACCGGAAACGCCACCCGCGACGAGCTGCTCGCCGCCGGTGCCGACGAGGTGCTCGTCCAACCGGCCTACCTGCGCGACGTCGTCACGATCGGCCGGATCTTGTGTGGTCAGCCGGCTGCGCACCGCGATCACGTGGCCGGTAGCCTCGCCGAGACGACCGGCGTCTACACGCTCGTCCGCGCGCTGTCGGCGCTCGGCCGCAGCGCCGTGCTCACGCTCGTCCGCGGGCTGCGCCGCGGCGAGATCCGGTTCTATCGAGGCGAGATCACGTCGGCGCAGGTCGGCCTGATCCACGGCCAAGCCGCATTTCACCAGCTCCTGTTGTGGACCGACGCGCGCTTCGACTTCGCGCGCGAGGACATCGTGCGTCGCGGCCAGATCCCGATGAGCTCCGAGGAGCTGTTCGCCGACGCCGAGCGATTCCTCGAGGGCGTGCGCGAGAGCGCCGAGCTGCTGTCGCCGTCGATGGTGCTCGAGCAAGACATCCAGCGCGTCACGAACCTCGGCAAGCAAGTCCCGACCGAGGTCCACGGCGTGCTGCGCATGTTCGACGGTCACCGCGTGCTCGCCGATATTCTCGAGGACTCGCCGTATCGCGTGTTCGAGACGCTGCGCGTGGCGCAAAAGGCGCTCGAGGCCGGCTTGTTGCGCGTCGCCGTCGATCAGAAGCCGCGCACGTCGTGGCGCGCGGTACTCGCGATCGAAGAGTGGCTCGTCGGCAGCGAGACGCGCGACGCCGTCGTCGAGCGCACCGCGTCGCTCGATACCAAGCGGGTCGCGGTCGTGCCGCCGCCGACCAGCGGCAAGAAGAAGAAGGCTCGCCGCAAGAAGCAGCGCCGGGCGGCAACGCCGTTGCCGATCGGGGTGCCGAAGCCGGGCGAGATCGATTGGGGCGCGCTGGTCCCGCGCGTGATCGGCGGCGAGGTCGGCCCGTTGTCGACCGTCGTCCCCGCGAGCGGCACGGCCGGCGAGATCGATCTCGTCACCCGCGACGCCGAGCGCGAGCGCCTCGAGGCGCTGATGGACACGACGATGCGCGCGAAGATCTTTCCGACCGACGTCGGGGTCGAGCCGAGCGTCGTCGTCGACGATTCGTGGGAGCGCGAGCAGGCCAAGGCGAAAGCCGACGCCGACGCGAAGGCGAAAGCCGACGCCGACGCGAAGGCGAAAGCCGACGCCGACGCGAAGGCCAAAGCCGACGCCGACGCGAAGGCCAACGCCGAGGCTGCCGCCGCCGCTGCAAAGGCGAAAGCCGAGGCCGACGCGAAGGCGAAAGCCGAGGCCGACGCGAAGGCGAAAGCCGACGCCGACGCGAAGGCCAAAGCCGACGCCGAGGCTGCCGCCGCCGCAAAGGCGAAAGCCGATGCCGACGCTGCCGCCGCCGCTGCAAAGGCGAAAGCCGACGCCGATGCGAAGGCCAAAGCCGACGCCGAGTCTGCCGCCGCTGCAAAGGCGAAAGCCGACGCCGATGCGAAGGCCAAAGCCGACGCCGACGCGAAGGCCAAAGCCGACGCCGCCAAAGCGAAAGCCGATGCCGAGGCTGCCGTCGCCGCAAAGGCCAAAGCCGACGCCGATGCGAAGGCCAAAGCCGACGCCGATACGAAGGCCAAAGCCGACGCCGACGCGAAGGCCAAAGCCGCCGCCGATGCGAAGGCCAAAGCCGACGCCGATACGAAGGCCAAAGCCGACGCCGACGCGAAAGCGCAGGCGGAGGTCGACGCCGAGCGCGAGCGCGCGAGCACGCGCGTTCATGCCGACGTCGAGAAGATGAAGATCGAGCGCGCGCTGCGCGAAGAAGCCGCCGAGAAGGAGCGCGAAGCCGCCGCGCGTTCGGCTGCTGCGGAAGAAGCGCGCACGTACGCGGCCAAGGTGAAGGCCGCTGCCGAAGCGAAGCGGCTCGAAGCCGAGCAAGCCGCCGAAGCGAAGAACGCAGGCTCGCCGGGCGTGATCGTCGAGCCAGAGCCCGCGAAGCCGGAGCCGACGAAGACCGATACGCTCGTCGCCGATCTCGCCGCGGCGCACTCCGCGATCGCGGCTGTCGTCGCGAAGGCCGCGGCGGCACCGCCGACGCCCGATGCCGCATCGGCGTCGCAGGAGCTCGTCGTCGCCGAGGTTCGCCGCGACGCGGTCGAGATCAGCGAAGCCGAAGAAGCCTTCTTCAAAGCCTCGGAGAAATCGCAACCGCACGTGCGGCCGAGCCACGAATCGTTCGACGATCTGGACGAGGGCTACGTGAAGCCGAAGTTCTGGGACCGCGTGTTCGGCCGCAAGCGCTAGCACGCGCTCGGCCGGAGCTCGGCCCTTGCTGAAACGACCAACCACCTCGGCGAAATCAAAGCCGGTCGTCGCGGCGTCTGATTTCGCCGAGGTCCGTGGCGTCTGATTTCGCCGAGGTCCGCCGGCGTCTGATTTCGCCGAGGTCCGCCGACGTCTGATTTCGCCGAGGTCCGCCGGCGTCTGATTTCGCCGAGGTCCGTTGCGCCCGCGAGTACGAGCCCACCCATCCTGGGTAGCGCGCGCGACTCTGGTTTTGGCATAGATCGCATGCACTTCCGGCAATTGTCCTCACGGTCGCCTCTTGATCAACGCTGGATCGGGTCGACCTCCTGATCGAACAGGGCGGTGGGTATGAAGGTGAAGCAACTCGTGGTGGCGGCATTGCTGTGTGGTCTGGGCGCTGCGGCGGACGCAGGCACGACGACGGGCACGATGACCGTGACGGCGTCGGTGGCGTCGTCGTGCTCGGTCACGGCCGGCACGCTGGCGTTCGGCGCCTACAACACGGTGACCGGCACGGCGGTGAACGGCTCGACCACGTTGTCGCTCAGCTGCACGAAGGGCAGCACGGCGACGATCACGCTCGGCCAAGGCTCGCAGCCGGCGACCGGCTCGACCGACATCATCCCGCTGCGTCAGATGGCGAACGGCACGAGCCGCCTCGGCTACTCGATCTTTCAAGACCCGACGCGGTTGATCATCTGGGGAAACACCGCGATCACCGGCGTGACCTATCTCTCGCTGACCGCCGCCGCGACCAACGTCAACGTGTACGGCACCATCACCGCGTCGCAGGACGTGCCCGGCGGCAGCTACACCGACTCGGTACTCGCGACGGTTTCGTTCTAGCCATGCGCGCCGCCGTTGTCGCGGCGAGCGTGTTGCTGATGACGACGCTCGCCCGCAGCGCGGAGGCGTCGTGCTCGATCCAATCGATCTCGGGCATCGCGTTCGGCACCTACGACACCGTCGGCGGTGGCGCCGTCGACATGACCGGTACGATGTACGTCACGTGCACGGCCCTGTCGGGGTTCTCGATCGATGTCGGCGCTGGCAACTCGGGCAGCGCGTTGCAGCGCTACATGAAGAGCGGCACGACGCAGATGCTCTACAACCTGTTCGTCGATCTCGCGCACACCCTGATCTGGGGCGACGGCAACAGCGGCACGTCGCACTACAGCAGCATCGGCACCGGGCTCTCGGTGCCGGTCACGATTTTCGGCGAGATCAAAGCGCACCAAGATCTGCCGATCGGCAGCTACACCGACACGACGATCTCGGTCACGGTCAATTTTTAGCCCAGACGAGCTCGACGGCGCCGCGCTCGCCCGACATGCGCAGCCGCAGCGTCTGTACGTTCGCGCCGAGCACCGGCGTGGTGCGCGGAAACCGCGCGACGTAGGCCGTCGCGAAGTCGTTGATGTCGGCGAACTCGGCGCGCAGCGTGTACATCGGCCGGCGATCTTTGACGATCTCGATCGGCGCGATCTCGTGGCCCTGGTCGTCGATCAGCGCGACGTGCCAGATGCTCTTCTGACCGCGATCGAGGTCGTTCTCGCGGCGATCCCACGTCGTCAACATCAGCTCGAACTCGTACGGGCCGGCCATGTCGGCCTGCGCCTGCGCGACGACTTGATCTTTCGCAGCGCCGGCGAGCCCGCGCTGTGCTGCGACGCGGTCGGCGTGGGCCGCACGCCAATCCGGGGATTTGAACGTCGCGTGCAGATCGACGGCTTCCTGATACGACGCCTCGAGCTTGCTCGCGCGCGTCCATGTCGCGGTCGTGCCGTCGTAGCTCGGCGCTTGCGCAGGCCAGCCCTCGTCGAAACGAATCGGCGGCGGCGCGTCGGCACAGCCCGCGAGGATCATGGCGGCGAGGGCGAGCAGCTTCATGGCAGGAAATCTTTGCGCGTGAACAGCGTGGTCAGCGGCGCCTGCGCGACGACCGCGTCGCGGCCGCCCTCGAGCCGATCGACCAGGCCGATCGCGTGGAGCACCGTGAGCCCGGCTTCGCGCGCGCGCTCGATCGCACGCAGCGTCGACGCGCCCGTCGTGACGACATCTTCCAAGATCACGACCGGCGAGCCCGGCGGCAGCTTCGCGCTCTCGAGCCATTGCGCCGTACCGTGCGCTTTGGGCTCTTTGCGCACGATAAATGCGTCGCGTGGCCGGCCGGCGCGAAAGCTCGCGATGCTGGTCGCGGTCGCGAGCGGATCGGCGCCGAGCGTGAGCCCACCGACGGCAACCGCGGCCGGCGCGACCTCTTCGAGGA
>DASXEF010000607.1:0-8412 GCA_036490255.1 Kofleriaceae bacterium | reverse complement strand
CGCTGCTCGATCACGAACAGCCGAGCGTCGTTCGGCGGATGCGTGATCAACACCGGTCGCGGCAAGCCGTGCGCGATCTCTTCGAGCCGGACGTGCGCGACGACGTCGCTCGGCACTTGATAGAGCTTCGGATCGGGCGCGACGTTCGCGTACGGATTCGCCGGCGCGTTGCTTCCCGTCGCCGTCGCGATCGGCGTCGGGCTAGTCGGCGCCGGCGGGATCTCGCGTGCGGGCTGCTTGTGACACGCGGTGATCGCGATCGCAGCCAGTGTCAGGCGCATGACGACTTCATACGAGGTGGAAGCCCGTCCTGCCAACCGACTCGCCCGCTTGCTGGCTAGTCAACCAGCCGGCGCGCTGGCGCACGCCTAGAAAATGGTCGAGCCGGAGCAAATCTCGCGGCTTGGCGGTGGGGCGATCACGTCGCTGTTACGGTCGAGGTGGCACGTCGGCTGCTCATGCTGAGTCACGTCATGCACACGATCCATGTCTCGCGCGCGCGGACCCGGGCCGAAGATGTCCGCCGGTATTTCGAGTATTCGGAGAACGGCGTCGAAGTGCTGCAGGACGGCCTCAAGGAGATGGCGTTCGGCGAGTACCTGGTCGAAGAGCAAGTGCTCGATCGGTTCCAGCTGTTTCGCGCGCTACAGATGCAAGACCGCCTGCCCGGCGTGCGGCTCGGTGAAGCGGCAGCCGCGCTCGGCTTCGCGCCGATCGGCGCGATCGAAAAGATCTACGCGCGGTTTCGCGAGCTGAGCACGGTCGCTATCTAGCGCGCACACCGCATCGGTGCTGCGTGTTCGCGCGGTCGCTATTTAGCTGCGACCGCGCACACCGCATCGGTGAACTGCTGCGTGTTCGCGCGGCCACCGAGATCGCCGGTGCGCGACGCGGGATCCACCAACGCCGCCCGCACGCCCGCACGCAACCGCGTCGCGGCATCGGCCTGGCCGACGTGATCGAGCATCAGCGCCGCCGACAGCATCAAGCCGGCCGGATTCGCGATGCCTTTGCCCGCGATGTCGGGCGCGGTGCCGTGCACGGCCTCGAACATCGCGCAGCCGGCGTCGCCGATGTTCGACGCCGGCGCGACGCCCAAGCCGCCGACCAGCCCGGCGGCGAGATCCGACAAGATGTCGCCGAACAGGTTCATCGTGACGATCACGTCGAACCGCTCCGGCTGCGTGACCATCTTCATCGCGGTCGCGTCGACGATCATGTCGTCGAAGCCGATGTCCGGATACTGTTTCGCGACCTCGCGGCCGGTGTCGAGGAACAGCCCGTTCGACATCTTCAAGATGTTCGCTTTGTGGACGAGCGTGATCTTCTTGCGGCCGTGACGGCGCGCGAATTCGAACGCGTAGCGAATCACGCGCTCGCTGCCGAACCGCGTGATCACCGCGATCGACTCGGCCGCCGAGCGCCGCGGATCGATGTAGTGCTCGATGCCCGCGTAGAGATCCTCGGTGTTCTCGCGCACGATCACGAGATCGACGTTCGTGTACCGCGACGGCACGCCGGGGATGGTCTGCGCCGGCCGGACGTTCGCGTAGAGGTCGAACGTCTGGCGCAAGGTCACGTTGACCGATCGATAGCCACCGCCGCTCGGTGTCGCCAGCGGCGCCTTCAGCGCGACCTTGTTGCGCGAGATCGAATCGATCGTCGCGGGCGGCAACGGATCGCGATGCTTCTCCACGGCACTCGCGCCCGCGTCGGCGCGCTCCCATGCGATCGCGCCACCGGCCGCGTCGATCGCGCGCAGGGTCGCCGCGGTGATCTCCGGTCCGATGCCATCACCTTCGATCAGCGTCACGGTCGTGGTCATACGTCTTCGTCTTTCTCGCTCGGGTCTACGAGATCCATGCGCTCGGTCTCGCCGCTGTTCGTCGTCGATGCCGCCAGCGGCGTCGGATCGACCTCGATCTGATCGCCGGTCACACGCACGGCATACCGGGTCAGACACACATCCGATGCTTGGTCGTGGCAGCCGGTCGCAGCCGCAAACCGCCAGCCGTGATTCGCGCAGATCACGTGGCCGCGCGAGATGATGCCGTCGGCGAGGTCGCCGCCGCGATGCAGGCAGCGCCGCTGCAGCGCGTAGAGCGCTTCGCCCTCGCGCGCGATCACCATCGCGACGCCGTCGGCTTCGACCGCGACCACGTCGCCGTCGCGTACCGCGGTGAGCGCGACGACCGGGATCCAGCGCTCCGTCATCACGCACCCTCCTGGCCGTCGCCGCCGAGCCCGTATGCCTTCATCTTGGTGTAGATGCTCGCACGCGAGATGCCGAGTCGACGAGCGGCGGCGGCCGGCGTTCGATCGCGACGCAACGCGGCGGTGATCGCGGCGCGCTCGACCGCTCGGGTCGCGCGATCGGTGATGTCTTTTAACGTTTCGCCATCGCCGAGCCGGTCGAGGTCGATCGGCTCGACCTCGACGCGATCGTCGCCTTCCGCTTTATCGCGCCCGACGCTGCCGGCGTCGAGCCCGATCATCGCCAGGTCGTGCGATCGGATCGTCTCGCCGTCGCACAAGATCGCAGCGCGCGACAGCACGTTCTCGAGCTCGCGGATGTTGCCGGGCCAGCGATACGACTGCAGCCGCTGCAGCGCCTTTGCGGTCATTTGCGTCGGATACGGCGCCTCGCTGCCGGCGAAGCTCTTCGCGGCGCCGCGGCGCTT
The DNA here is from genome assembly GCA_036490255.1 of Kofleriaceae bacterium. Lineage (GTDB taxonomy): Bacteria > Myxococcota_A > Polyangia > Haliangiales > Haliangiaceae > JABFXX01. Next base: position 5,731 of record DASXEF010000607.1, on the reverse strand, counting down.
CGCGAGGATGTGCGCGGCGAGCGACGGGATGTCTTCCTTGCGCTCTCGCAACGGCGGCACCTGAATCGGCACGACGGCGAGCCGCCAGTACAAATCCTCGCGGAACCGGCCCCGCGCGACGAGCTGCTTGAGATCCTTGTTCGTGGCGGCGACGACGCGCACGTCGATCTGCACCGGGCGATCGCCGCCGACCGGCTTGATCTCGCGCTCCTGCAGCACGCGCAGGAGCTTGTTCTGCACGCTCGCGTCGATGTCGCCGATCTCGTCGAGGAAGATCGTGCCGCCGTTCGCCTCGCGAAACAAACCGCGGCGCGCGCGGCTCGCGCCGGTGAACGCACCCTTTTCGTGGCCGAACAGCTCGGCTTCGATCAAGCTGGGCGCGAGCGCCGAGCAATCGAACGCGACGAACGGACCGTCGGCGCGCGGCCCGACGCGGTGGATCGTGCGCGCCAGCAGCTCTTTGCCGGTCCCGCTCTCGCCGACGATCAGCACGGTCGCATCCGACGCCGCGACGCGATCGATCATGCCGAGCAGCTGGCGCATCAGCGCCGACTCGCCGATGACCTCGCCGAGCCCGCGCGCGCGCTCGACCTCGCCGCGCAATCGCCGGACCTCGCGGGCGAGCGCGCCGTGCTGGATCGCGCGATCGACGACCGAGCGAATCGAGGCGCCGTCGGCCGCTTTGTCGACCACGTCGAGCGCACCTGCGCGCATCGCTCGCACCGTGAACTCGACGGTCGGCTGCTCGGCCCAGATCACGACGACGGTATCCGGCGCGACCGTGCGCATCCGATGGAGCAACGCGAGCGCACCGTCTTCGTCATCGCCGAGCACGGGATCGAGCAACACGAGGTCGAACGCAGAACCGACCACGCGCTCGAGCGCCTGCGGTGGCGTCGCGGCCGCCTCGACATCGAGGCCGCCGGCTTGGCCGTACGCGAGCGCTGTTTTTGCGCGCGCGACCCCATCGGGATCGCTATCGACCACGAGGACGTGACGGATCGCGTCGGGCACGTTCCTAGCGTAGGCCGTCTCGTCCAAAAGTCTAGACACTGTCCAGACTCTTAGACGGTGATCGAGCTCGTTTGACATCTAAGACTCTGATTTTACTTGTCCTATAACTTGGACGGACTTGGCGTCGCAGTTGCGTAATGAGAAGCGTCAGGAGGGATTCGATGCACGACTCAAAGCAGGATCTGGCGCCCGATCTCGAGCACGCCCGCGCCTACGTGCATTCCGTCGCGATGAAGTACGTCCGCAACGAGACCGACGCGGACGACGTGACGCAAGAGGCGATGTTGCTCGCACATCGCTACCGCAACTCGTTCCGCGGCGACTCGCGCTACTCGACGTGGCTGTATCGCGTGACCGCGACCGCTGCGCTGATGTTCTTGCGCAAGCAGCGGCGGGTCGCGCGCGAGCTGCCGTCGAGCCACGCGACCGACGAGGACGGTACCGCGCTGCTCGATCGCCGCGCGTCCGACGTCGACCTGCGCGGCGACGTGATCGCGCGCGCGGAGCTCGGCGGCATCGAAGCTGCCGTCGCTGCACTCGGCGCGAAGTACCCCGTCGTGTTCTGGAAGCGCTACGGCGAGGGCCGCACCGAGACCGAGATCGCCAAGGAGCTCGGGATCTCCGTCGCCGCGGTGAAGACGCGCGCGTTTCGCGGGCGCCAGGCAGCGCTGCGCGTCGCCGCGATTTAGCAACTCGCGAGCGAGTGCTCGCGTAGCGAGCGGCCGAGAACCAGGTAGATTGCCGCGATGACCAAGCAGCCGCCGACCGCGCGAGACGCGCGCACCGATCCCGATGTGCCAGCCGGCATGTCGATCGAGCTGCTCAAAGATCTTCACCTGCTCACCCGCGACGGCCAGCTCAACGCCGACGCGCGGCGCAAGCTCAAACAGATCCGGCACCTCGTCGGCCTGCTCAAGCCGGCGCTCGACGACTCGCTCGCGCGCCACGCCGAGCCGAGCATCGTCGATTGCGGCGCCGGCAAGAGCTACCTCGGCGCGCTGCTGTACGAGCTCGTGCTCGGCCCAGCGGGACGCGGCGTGCTGACCGCGATCGAAGCTCGCCCCGAGCTGTCCGAGCAAGCGGCCGAGCGCGCGAAGCGATTCGGCCAGGCCAGGTTCCATGTCCAGACCGGAGCCATCGCAACGCCCGGCGCGAGCGACGCACACCCGCAGCTCGTCACCGCGCTGCACGCGTGCGACACGGCGACCGACGACGCGCTCGTGCTCGCGATCGCCGGCGGCGCCGATCACGTCGCCGTGGTGCCGTGCTGTCAGGCCGAAGTCGCGCGCCAGCTCGAGCACGCGAAGCCGGCCGATCCGGCCGTCGCCGCGCTGTTCGCGCATCCGCTGCATCGGCGCGAGCTCGGCTCTCACCTGACCAACGTCGTGCGCGGGCTCGTGCTCGAAGCCCACGGCTACAACGTCACCGTCACCGAGCTGGTCGGCTGGGAGCATTCGGCGAAGAACGAGCTGATCTTGGCCAAGCGCGTGAACCGTTACGACAACACCGCGCGCGCCGAGCTGCGCGCCGTGCTCGAGCGGTTTTCGATCGAGCCGGCGGTCGTCCGCGAGCTCGCAGCGCGCGGCCTCGATCCACGCGTTCACGGCGGCACCGCCCAAGCGACGACTGGCTGATCGACGAGCAGCTCGCCGAGCTCGCGCATCGGATCGCCCGCGCGAATGCGATAGACGCCGAAGCTCGCCACGTCGAGCACGACGGAGCCGAGCTTGCACGGCGCCGACCCGTCGATCACGTCATCGCCGACCAGCTCGACGCTGACGCGATCCGGCGACGCGCACGCGAGCGGATCCCACGACGCGATCACGCGGGCCGACGGCGGATCGGCGCCGAGCGGCTGATCGACACACCCCAACAACGCGACACACAGCGCGATCACGAAACGCATGACGCGACGCGATTGCGAGCGCCGCGCCAACGCCAAGCAGTTGAAATCGCGATCGCGCGTGTCCGGTTCGTCCGGCGTTGTCCGAGATCCGGCCGGACGCCGGACTACAGCGCCGCTTTCGCCGCGGTCTCGTAGTCGTCGGCGAACCGCGTGCTGCCGAACGAATAGTTCGACAGCGTCATCGTGTCGCCGGCGATCGTCGCCTTGACGCGGATCGATTCGTCGTTCGTGCTGCGATAGACGATCGTCGAGATCTTGCCGAGCGCTGCCTTGTAGTCCTTGTCGGCGCAGAGCTTGTCGATGCCCTTGCCGAGCTCGACCAGGCTCGAGTGCTCGCTCGCGTAGTACTCGTTCTTGTCGCGGCCGATCTTCTTCCAGTCGAGCCCGTCGTACGCTTTCCAGTCGAATACGACATGGAACTTCTTGCCGCAGTCCTTGATGTCGGTCGCCGCGGCGGCGACGGTGTCGTCGATGTTCGCGCGTTGCTTCTTCTCGGCGACGGTTTGCGCGCTGGCGGTGAGTGCGGTGGCGAGGACGGTGACTGCGACGGTAATTCTGTGCATGTGTGAGGGCTCCTAGTTGGGTGTCACGGACACTTCTTCTTCTTGCTGATCGTCATCGCGCCGTGCGTCTTCAGCACGGGGCACGCATTCTTGAGATAGGTCGCGCCGTCGGACGACGAGACCAGCTCGTCGAGCAGCGCGGTCTCGATCGTCGCGTAGCAGGTGGCAGCCGCGCGTCGCGCATCGGCGACCTGGCGCGGGACAGAAGACTCGCTCAGCGCGAGCACGACGGAGCGCGAGAGAATCGGGTCCGTGCACGTCGATTTGTCGTCGTCGACCGCGAGCGCCCAGAAGTGGACGCCCTCGGCGAGCGACTCCGCTTCGCCGCCGACGACCTGGGCGATCGCTTTTGCGGTGCCCGGCGGGAACTTGGTGATCCCGGCCGCGAGCGCGGTCGCGAATCCACTGCAACCGTACTCGGCGGCATGCACGCACGCCGGCACGAGGCTCTGCAAGGCTTTGGCTTTCGCGCCGAGATAGGCCGCATCGCCGACGAGAAACGGATACGTGTGCTCGGCGCGCGGCACGACGTCGACGAGGTCCGACGCCGCGCGCATCCCCGACGTGCTCGCCGCCTCGATCTGTTGCACGACGTGCGTCGCCGCGTCGGTGACGAGGCGCGACCAGTCGGCGGTGCGCGCCGACGGCTTGACCCGCTCGGCGCGATCGAGCAGCTCGGTCCATTGCTGCGCTTTCGCGAGCGCCTGGACATCCGGCATCGAGAGCTCGGTGTCGGCGCGCGCGATGGTGGCGGCGAACAAGATGGCGGCGATCGCGGTTGCTCTCATAGATGATCCTTGAGCCAGCTCGCCGCGGTCTCGCGCGGGTTCCAGCTGGTGTCGCTGAAGTGGGCGGCGAGCGTGCCGCTCGCAGTCTCGAGCCGCAGCGCGCCGCCGCTCGCTTTGTAGTCGACGTGCAGCTCGTGCAACGCCCGCACGGCCGTCGCGTAGTCCTTGTCGGAGCACGAGGTCTCGATCGCTTCGAGGATCGACGCAGCCTGCTTCGCACGCGCGAGGTTCGCCGCGCCGAACGACGCCCACTCGACGGTGACCGCGAGGTGACTGCCGCATGCGCGGTCGACACGCGCCTCGTGAGCGGTGATCGCCGTTTCGACCGCGGCCCGCGCCTCGCCCGGCGCGGCGATGTTCTCGTACGCCGCGTACTTCGCGAGCAACGCCGGCGCATCGACGTTCGTGGGCTCGACGACGACCTCGAGTGGATGCGCCGGATCGTCCGAGACGATCCACGCGATCGACATCGCGGTGCCGCGGATCAGATGCGCGCCGCCGCGATCGACGATCGCGAACAAGCCACCGCCGCCGACCGCGAAGTAGCGCGTCTCGTCGTCACCGCGATCGCGGCTGTAGATCATCGCGCCGGTCGCCGGCACGACCCCCGGCACGTCTTGCCAGGCGACCGCATACGTATCGCGCACGCCGGGCAGCTCCGCGATCGTGATCCGCGTGTGCGTCGCAGCGTTGCCGAGCACGACGGTCAACGCCGCGAGCACCCATGACGTCATCGAGCCGGACCTACAGCAAGCGTCGTGCCCCGTGGTGCGATGCGCAGTTGCGAGCCGCGCCGACCGAGAGTTGTATGGCGCACCCGACAGATCGACGGGTCGAGCAGATAGGGGTGCTATCGTTCGCGGGGATGACGCGGGATCGGCGTGGTCAGCTCGATGCGCTGCTCGACGTCGAGCTCGTGTTGCCGCCCGCCGCAGACGTCGATGTCGTCTCGACCGCCGTCTCGACGGCCATCTCGACCGCCATCGACGACGAGCGTGGCAAGCTCCACGCGCACGCGACCGAGCTCGCACCCGGCAAGCATCTCGGCAAGTTCGTGCTCGAGGCCGAGCTCGGCGCGGGTGGCATGGGCACCGTGTGGCGCGCGCGCGATGCCGATCTCGATCGCGCGGTCGCCCTCAAAGTCCTGAGCGCCGAGCTCCAGCGCGACGGTACGGCACGCGCGCGGATGGTGCGCGAGGCCCGCGCGATGGCGCGGTTGCGTCATCCGAACGTGATCACCGTGTTCGACGCGATCACGATCGACGATCGCGCCGTGATCGCGATGGAGCTGATCGACGGCGAGACGCTCGCGAGCTGGCTCGCGCGCACCCCGCCACGCGCGGCCGTGCTCGCCGCGATGATCGCAGCCGGCCGTGGCCTCGCCGCTGCGCACGCGGCCGGCATGGTCCATCGCGACTTCAAGCCGCACAACGTGCTGATCGCGCCGCCGGACCGCGTGG